>JBIIWP010000089.1:0-12981 GCA_044338855.1 Pseudohongiellaceae bacterium
AGCCAGCGAGCTCAGAGGGCTTGATGAACTTGCGGTAATCGTGGGTGCCGCGCGGCAGCATGCGCAGTACATACTCTGCCCCTACCACTGCAAACAGCCATGCCTTGGGGTTGCGGTTGATGGTGGAGACGAACAGATGTCCACCAGGCTTAAGTAGCTGTTGGCAGGCGTTTATTATCGCCGCCGGGTCCGGCACGTGCTCCAGCATTTCCAGGCAGGTCACGATATCGAAAGTGCCAGCGTGGCGTGCAGCGTAACCCTCGGCGGAAGCGCGCTCGTAGTGGATGTCGAGCCGGCTTTCCAGGAGATGCAGGCGCGCCACGGCCAGCGGTGCTTCGCCCAGATCGATTCCGGTGACGCTGGCGCCGCGTTGAGCCATGGCTTCACTCAGGATGCCGCCACCGCAGCCGATATCCAGCAGGCGTTTTCCTGCAACGCGTACTTTCGCATCTATGAAACCGGCGCGCAGAGGGTTGATGTCATGCAGCGGCTTGAACTCGCTGTTGCGGTCCCACCAACGGCTGGCCAGCTTCTCGAACTTGGCCAACTCCTGCGGGTCGTGGTTGTCGCGTTGGGTTGTTGTCATCGTGCTGCCTGCTCTGCCATGCGTTTACCCCAATCCCGTGCTTCCAGCTGAATATCGCCGACATGCATGCGGGTGAGTTGACGGTTTTCCATGGCCGCCTGGCCATGGATCCAGCTGTGAGTGACCTGGTTGCTGTTGCTGCCGTAGACCAGCGCAGACACTGGATCGTAGATGGGCTGGCTGGCCAGTGCACCCAGATCGACTGCAATCACGTCGGCCAACTTGCCGGTCTCGAGACTGCCGATCTTGTCTTCCAGTCCCATTGCACGCGCACCATTGATGGTTGCCATCTGCAGTGCCTGCCAGGCCGGAAGTGAACCAGCGTCGCCAGTGCGACCCTTTTCCAGCAGCGCGGCGAGTCGAAGCTCACTGAACATGTCGAGATTGTTGTTGCTTGCGCAGCCATCCGTACCGAGTGCCACATTGACACCAGCTCTCAGCAGTTCCGTAACGGGGCAGAAGCCACTGGCCAGCTTGAGGTTGGAGGCGGGGCAGTGAACGGCATGGACGCCGAGTCGGGCCAGCAGCTCGATCTCCTCCGGCAACAGCTGCGTCAAATGAACGGCTTGCAGGCGCGGACCCAGGAACTCGAGCTGCTTCAGGCGCGTGAGCGGGCGCATGCCAGTGGCGTGCATGGCATCGCTGATTTCCTGGGCATTCTCGTGGATGTGCATGTGGATGCCGATGTCGAGTTCTTCGGCGAGCATGGCGATCTTGAGCAGTGGTTCATCTGACACGGTGTAGGGCGCGTGGGGCCCAAAAGCCACCCGTATGCGCTCGCTGTTGCGGTACTCATCGTGCAGGCGGGTGGCCTTGGCGATGTAGTCTTCGGCATCGCGTGCCCATACTGTGGGAAAATCCAGTACTGGGCAGGCCAGTTGGACACGGATACCGGCTGCACCAGCTACCTTGGCAACCTGGTCAGGAAAGTAGTACATGTCGCTGAAGGTGGTAGTGCCTGACAGCAACATCTCGGCAATAGCCAGCCGCGCACCCGCTGCTACGAATTCCTCGTTGACCCAGCGTGACTCTGCCGGCCAGATCTTTTGTTCCAGCCAGGGCTGCAGCGGCAGGTCGTCGGCAAAGCCGCGCAACAAGCTCATCGGAGCATGGCCGTGTGCATTGATCATTCCTGGCAGTAATACATGGTTTTCCAGTTCGATTTCCCGGGTTGCCACGATGCGCTGCTGCAACTGCGCGCGGGGGGCGATGGCAGTAATATACTGTCCGGTAATGGCCAGACTGTAGTGTTCAAGTACCTTCCGCGCACCTTCCATTGGCAGCATCCAGCGGGCATGCAACAGGATATCAGCGTGTGCTGGTGCGTTCGGCGCTTCCGGTACTTCGGGCGGGGTGGTCATGGAATGGCGGGATGTCCCAGCGTAAAAGTGCGGCAGTATACCCAATGCGTTACGCGAGCTGTACCAAGGCGGCTCACTGTGATGTGCAGGCCGGGTCATCAGCAGGCCTGCAGTCAGGGTGGCAGCGGGTCGGAAAAAGCCCGGTTTTCGGCTGTCGGAAGGCGCTCCTTCTGTGTTAGGATTGCTCGTTTTCCGAAAACATAAAAATTATGTTCAATCAAGGGGTTAAGAAGTAGATCGCATGGCTGAGAACCACGAACAAATTCAACCCGTCACCATCGAAAGCGAGATGCGCCAGTCCTACCTTGATTACGCCATGAGCGTGATCGTCGGAAGGGCATTGCCTGATGTGCGCGATGGCCTCAAGCCGGTGCATCGCCGCGTACTGTTCGCCATGAGCGAGCTTTCAAATGATTGGAACAAACCCTACAAGAAATCCGCACGCGTCGTTGGCGACGTGATCGGTAAATACCACCCGCACGGCGACTCCGCCGTGTACGAAACCATCGTGCGCATGGCGCAGGATTTCTCACTGCGCTATCCCTTGGTCGACGGCCAGGGGAACTTCGGGTCAGTTGACGGCGATGCTGCAGCCGCCATGCGTTACACCGAAATTCGCATGGAGAAACTGGCCCACGAATTGATGGCCGACCTCGACAAGGAAACCGTCGATTTCTCCGACAACTACGATGGCACGGAAAGAATTCCTGACGTCATGCCGACGCGCGTGCCGAACCTGCTGATCAATGGTTCGTCCGGTATCGCAGTGGGTATGGCGACGAATATTCCGCCGCACAATCTGCGCGAAGTGATCAGTGCCTGCTCGGCGATCATGAAGAATCCGGAGATCACCATTGATGAGTTGATGGAGCACATCACCGGCCCCGATTTTCCCACTGCCGCCATCATCAACGGACGTGGTGGCATCGTGCAGGCCTACCGCACTGGACGCGGCAAGATCTATATCCGGTCCCGTACGCATATCGAGGAAGACCCGAAGTCCGGCAAGGAAAGCATCATCGTCACCGAGATTCCCTATCAGGTGAACAAGGCCCGGTTGATTGAGCGCATCGCCGACCTGGTAAAGGAAAAGAAGGTCGAAGGCATCACCGAACTGCGTGACGAGTCCGACAAGGACGGCCTGCGCGTGGTAATCGAACTGCGCAAGGGCGAAATGTCCGACGTGGTGCTCAACAATCTTTTTGCCCAGACCCAGATGCAGGTCGTGTTCGGCATCAATATGGTTGCCCTCATTGACGGCCAGCCCAAGATACTGAACCTCAAGGACATGCTGCAGGCCTTCATCAACCATCGCCGCGAAGTGGTAACTCGTCGTACCGTCTACCTGCTGCGCAAGGCGCGCGAGAAGGGCCACATCCTCGAAGGTCTTGCCGTAGCGCTGGCCAACATCGACGAGGTCATCGAGCTGATCAAGACTTCGCCTAGCTCCAGCGAGGCCAGGGAAAAGCTGATGGCCCGCGCCTGGCGCTCGGAAAGTGTACAAGCAATGCTGGCCAAAGCCGGCGCCGATGCCTGCCGACCCGATGATCTGCCGCCACACCTTGGCTTGCGCGAAGGTGTTTACCATCTGTCGCCTGAACAGGCTCAGGCCATTCTCGACCTGCGCCTGCATCGCCTCACCGGCCTGGAGCATGAAAAGCTCATCAACGATTATCAGGATCTCATCCGCCAGATTGGCGAGTTCCTCGAAATCCTTGCCAATGAAAGCCGCCTCATGGAAGTGATTGCGACTGAGCTGGAAGAAATCAACGCCAACTATGGTGACGGACGCCGCACTGAAATCACGGCCTCACACCACGACCTGACGATTGAAGACCTGATCACTGAAGAAGACCGCGTGGTAACCATCTCGCAGAGTGGCTATGCCAAGAGCCAGCCCCTGTCCGATTACCAGGCCCAGCGTCGCGGCGGCATGGGCAAGGCCGCTGCCTCTGTGAAGGATGAGGATTATGTGGAGCATCTGCTTGTGGCCAGTAGCCACGATACGCTGCTGTGCTTCACCAGTTTCGGCAAGGTTTATTGGCTCAAGGTGTACATGATTCCGCTGGCCAGCCGCACATCGCGCGGCAAGCCCATCGTGAATATCCTGCCGCTCGAAGAGGGCGAGAATATCAGCAGCCTGCTGCCGATCCGTGAGTACGAGGAAGACAAGTTCATCTTTTTCGCCACCGCCAACGGCACGGTAAAGAAGACGGCACTGACGGCCTTCTCCAATCAGCGAAGCGTAGGTCTGCGCGCCCTCGAGCTCGATGAAGGTGACGCACTGATCAAAACGGCGATTACAGACGGGACTTGCGATGTAGTGCTGTACAGCAGCTCCGGCAAGGCAACTCGCTTCAGCGAGGATGATGTACGCCCTATGGGTCGAACGGCTCGCGGGGTTCGCGGTATCCGTCTGAAGCCTGATCAGACCATGGTCGACATGATCATCCCGCGTGAAGGTGGCCAGATTCTTGCCGTGTGCGAAAACGGCTATGGCAAACGCACTTCGGTCACCGAGTTTCCGACCAAGGGCCGTGGCGGCCAGGGCGTCATTGGTATCCAGGCGAGTGCTCGTAACGGTGCTGTGGTTGGTGCCGTGCAGGTGTTTGATGGTGACGAGATCATGCTGATCAGCGACAAAGGCACGCTCGTCCGTACCCGCGTTGACGAGGTATCCGTGCAGGGCCGCAACACGCAGGGGGTACGCCTGATAAAACTCAAGGAAGGCGAAGCTCTGGTCGGTGTTGAGCGCGTTGAAGAACCTGGCGAACACATCGTAGAGCAACTGGCCATGCCGATCCGGGCTGATGACTCTACGGCTGTCATTGCTGATATCGATTCCGAGGCCAGCCCCGAAGACGGGCTGTCTGTTGCCGACGACGCCGGCGACGATGAGTGAGAACACGACGCTGCCGACCGTAGCGTTCCTCGGTCCGGCAGGTACTTATTCCCATGCGGCTGCCATGCAGCTTTTCCCTGCAGGCGGCGTCTGGCTGCCTGCAGCGGATATCCAGGATGTGTTCACTCTGGTGGAACTGGGCAAGGCACAGTGGGGAGTAGTGCCGGTGGAAAACTCCTCCGAGGGTTCCGTATTGCCTGCCATCGACAGCTTCGTGCAATCGCCGGTGTTGATCTCGGCGGAAACCCTGTTGCGCATCAGCCACTGCTTTATCGCAACACCCGGAACTGATGCCGATTCAATTGCGCGCATCGCTTCGCACCAGCAATCGTTGGGACAGTGCCGGCAATGGCTCAAGTCGCATTATCCGCAGGCTGAACTGCTGCCGGTCAGCAGTAACGCAGAAGCGGCGCGTTATGCCGCAGGCAATCCCGGGGTGGGCGCTATCGCTGGCAGGGCGGCGGCAGAACTTTATGGGCTCCAGATCATTTACGAGTCGATTGAAGATGCAGCGGACAATACCACGCGCTTTTTGAAGATCGGACTTGACGCTGCTACCCCCCCCAGCGGCCGGGACAAGACCACACTGATCATCAAGGCAAATGATGAACCCGGCACCCTGTTTCGCGCGCTGGAGCCATTCCATCGCTATGGGGTGAGCCTGACCAAACTGGAATCGCGTCCTTCGCGCAAGACAGCCTGGTCGTATTTTTTCTATGTTGATCTGGAAGGCCATGTCGAGGACGCGGCCGTCAGCTGCGCGCTGCGTGAGCTCGCCCATCTGTCCATTGAAGTGAAGGTGCTGGGATCCTACCCGGCAGCGGTGAGCCTGCAATGCAGAACCTGAAGGGCAAGAAAATCGTCATTCTCGGACTCGGCCTTATCGGCGGTTCGCTGGCACGTGCGCTGATGGACAAGCAGGCGCCCTGCGAAATTGTGGCCGTCGGCCGCAACGAGCTGCTGTTGCAGCAGGCCTTGCAGGACGGCAGCATCACCAGTTACACCCTCGATGCACAGATTGCCTGTCAGGATGCTGACATTGTTGTCATAGCGGTGCCGGTGCTGTCGATCAAGGACCAGTTGCTGCAGATCGCGCCAGTCTTGCCGGCTCACGCCGTCGTGACCGATGTCGCCAGCGTCAAGCAGGCTGTGGTTGATGCCGTAGTTGAGGTGTTTGGCAAGGTGCCTGCTACTTTTGTTCCCGGGCATCCCATTGCTGGTTCCGAGCAAAGCAGCTACACCGCAGCCAAGTCCGATCTTTTCGTGAATCGCAAAGTGATCCTGACACCGCTGGACGACACGGATCCGACGGCACTGGCTCTGGTGAGGCAGTTGTGGGAGCTGAGCGGTGCGGAAGTGTTGCAGATGAGCGTGGCCCATCATGACGACGTGCTGGCGGCGACCAGCCATTTGCCGCATTTGCTGGCCTACGCCTTGGTAGACACGCTGTCCCAGCAGGGCGAGAGCGAGGAAATCTTCCGTTATGCCGCGGGCGGCTTCCGTGATTTCACACGTATCGCTTCAAGCGATCCTGTGATGTGGCGCGACATTTTCCTGACCAACGGTGTTGCCACCGTGGCCATACTCGACAAGTATGTCGAGGACCTGCAGCGACTGCGCAAGGCTCTGGTGGACGGCGACGCAACCGTGCTTTTCGATACATTCAGGCGGGCCAAACAGTCACGTGACCGGTTCATGCATCAACAGCAACCCGGCAGCAAATCCTGAGCGGGCAGTCCTGTGGACCAGACCAACCATCCAGATTATCCGGAACCATCAAGAGTACCATCATGAGCAAAGACACAGCCGGTGCGCGCGAGCTGCACGATCTCGTATTTCAGGTGCAGCCAGGCGGGACCTTGCAGGGCGTATTCCGGGTTCCGGGCGACAAGTCCATCTCGCACCGTTCGATCATGCTGGGATCGCTGGCCGATGGCACGACGACCGTCGAGGGCTTCCTCGAAGGCGAAGACAGCCTTGCTACCCTGCAGGCATTCCGCGACATGGGCGTGCATATCGAAGGGCCGGATCGGGGCAGGGTCGTGATTGAGGGCGTCGGCATTGATGGACTGCGCCCGTCGGCAAAGCCCCTGTATCTCGGCAACTCCGGCACCTCCATGCGATTGTTGTCCGGCTTGCTGGCGGGGCAGAAATTCAGTTCTGTGCTGACTGGCGACAGTTCGCTGTCGCGCCGTCCGATGAAACGCGTAGCTGATCCGCTGCGGCAGATGGGCGCAGGCATCGAGTTGCAGGAGGGTGGTTTCGCTCCGATCACCATCGAGCCCGCCGCATTGCACGGCATCGACTACACCATGCCGGTGGCCAGCGCCCAGGTTAAATCCTGCCTGATACTCGCTGCGCTCTATGCATCGGGTGAGACGCGCGTGCTGGAGCCGGCCCCCTGTCGAGACCACACCGAGCGCATGTTGCGCGGTTTTGGTTATCCGCTGGAAATCCACGGCAGTGAAGTGCGCGTCCGGGGTGGTGGGCGCCTGACTGCTTGTCAAATCGACGTGCCAGCCGACATTTCCTCGGCCGCATTCTTCCTGGTTGGGGCGAGTATCTGCCCGGGTGCCGATGTGACGTTGAAGCACGTTGGAATCAATCCTACGCGCACCGGCGTGATCAATATCCTGCGCAAGATGGGTGCTGACATCCGCTATCTGCGCGAATACGAAGCGGGTGGCGAGCCGGTGGCCGATATCCGGGTGAAGTACGCCCCTTTGCATGGTATTGCCATCCCGGAAGACCAGGTGCCTCTCGCCATTGACGAATTTCCCTCCCTATTCATTGCTGCGGCATGTGCGACTGGTGAGACCATCCTGTCTGGTGCAGAAGAATTACGGGTGAAGGAAAGTGATCGCATCCAGTCGATGGCCGATGGTCTTGCGGTATTGGGTGTCGAACACGAAGTAAGACCGGACGGCATTCGCATCAAAGGAATGGGGGAGCAGGGCAGTTTTGGCCAGGGTGTGATCAACAGTCACGGTGATCATCGCATCGCCATGTCTTTTACCATCGCCGCGCTGCGGGCCAATGGTCCTGTCCGAATCCTGGATTGCAACAATGTGGCAACGTCCTTTCCCGGCTTTGCCGAGCTGGCGCGAAACTGCGGCATCGGCCTGCAGGCCGGCTCGAATATCTGATCCTGGCCCTGCGGAAGCTCCCATGACAGACCTCAGGCCGCCAGTCATTGCCATCGATGGGCCCAGTGGGTCCGGCAAAGGTACTATTGCCCACCTGTTGGCCAGGGACCTCGGCTGGCACCTGCTCGACAGTGGCGCGCTCTACCGGGTCGTGGCAGTCGGCAGTGAAGAGATTGATATCGCACCAAACGACGTTGAGGGGCTCTGCCGGTTCGCGGGGCGCATGGACTTGCAGTTTTCCACCGTCTTTCCCGGCTCCATCGTGCTGGCAGGGCAGGAAATTTCCGACCTGATCCGGCTCGAGGAAAGTGGAGCCAAGGCCTCTCGTGTGGCCGTTATTCCCGAACTCCGGCAAGCTTTGCTGCAGCGTCAATATGCGTTTCGCCAGGCCCCGGGCCTTGTCGCCGATGGCCGCGACATGGGCACCGTGGTATTCCCGGATGCGATCCTCAAGATATTCCTCACTGCCAGCGCCGAGGTGCGTGCTGACAGGCGCTATAAGCAGTTGATAACTAAGGGGGTTGATGTTAACCTGCGCGCCCTTTTGCTCGACATCAGGGCACGTGACGAGCGGGATTCCAGCCGGGCAGTAGCTCCGCTGGTACCCGCTGCAGATGCTGTAGTGGTCGATACTGATGCACTTACCGCTGATCAAGTCTATGCCCTGGTCAAGCACGAAGCCCTTTCCAGGTTGACTGCCCGCGTCTGAAGACGCAGCACTTTACCGGATCGTGCCAGTCTCACTGGCAGCCCTCCCGGCCAGCCCCGGGCGGGTTTCAACAACGCAACCCCCCGTACCGGCTGGGCTACGGATCCAACAGTGAAACCCTATGAGCGAAACAACCAACCCGCAATACTCCGGCGAAAGCTTTGCCGATTTGTTCGAAGCGAGCCTGCTCGATATCGCCATGCAGAATGGCTCCATCGTGACTGGCATCATCACCGAAATTGACGACGACTGGGTCACCGTCGATGCCGGCCTCAAGTCGGAAGGTGTGATCGACAAGAAGGAATTTCTCAACGACAAGGGTGAGTTCACCCTGCAGATCGGCGACAAGGTCAAAGTCTCCCTTGACGCAGTGGAAGATGGTTTCGGTGAAACCCGTCTGTCCCGCGAAAAGGCCAAGCGCGCCGAAACCTGGCTGGTGCTGGAAGAGGCCTTCGAGAAAGGCGCACCCGTCATCGGCATCATCAACGGCAAGGTCAAAGGCGGCTTCACTGTAGACGTGAACACCATCCGCGCGTTCCTGCCGGGCTCCCTCGTGGACATCCGTCCGATCCGTGACACCACGCATCTGGAAGGCAAGGAACTCGAGTTCAAACTCATCAAGCTGGACCAGAAGCGCAACAACGTTGTGGTATCGCGTCGTGCCGTGCTGGAAACCGTCAATACTGCAGAGCGCGACGAACTGCTCTCGAACCTGCAGGAAGGCCAGGTCGTCAAGGGTGTGGTCAAGAACCTCACCGATTACGGCGCCTTTGTGGATCTGGGTGGCATCGATGGTCTGTTGCATATCACCGACATGAGCTGGAAGCGCATCAAGCACCCCAGCGAAATCGTCACCGTGGGCCAGGAAATCGACGTCAAGGTGCTCAAATTCGATCGCGAGCGCAATCGCGTATCGCTGGGTCTCAAGCAGCTGGGCGAAGATCCGTGGGTCGACATCAAGCGTCGCTACCCCGAGAACACCAAGGTCAAGGCTGTCATCACCAACCTCACCGACTACGGCTGCTTTGCCGAGCTGGAAGAGGGCGTTGAAGGCCTCGTGCACGTCTCCGAGATGGATTGGACCAACAAGAACATCCATCCCTCCAAGATCGTGCAGCTGGGCGATGAAGTAGAAGTGATGATCCTGGATATCGACCAGGAACGTCGTCGCATCTCGCTGGGCCTCAAGCAGTGCCAGCAGAACCCCTGGGATACCTTTGCCGAGAAATTCCAGAAAGGCGATCGCATTGCGGGCAATATCAAGTCCATCACCGACTTCGGTATCTTCATTGGCCTGGAAGGCGACATCGATGGCCTGGTGCACCTCAGCGACATCAGCTGGGACGAACCGGGTGAAGCAGCCGTGCGCCAGTACACCAAAGGCGACAAGCTGGACACCGTCATTCTGTCCATTGATCCCGAACGCGAACGCATTTCGCTTGGTATCAAGCAGCTCTCGGGCGATCCTTTCATGAACTATGTCAGCCAGAACGAAAAAGGCAGCGTGGTGAAAGGTACCGTGAAGTCGGTTGACGCCAAGGAAGCTGTTATCGTCCTCGTCGAGGGCGTTGAAGGCATCCTGAAGGCGTCCGAAATCAGCCGTGACCGCGTTGAAGACGCTCGCAACGTGCTGAAGGAAGGTGCCGAAGTGGAACTGATGATCACCAACGTGGATCGTAAAAACCGCGTATTGGGTCTTTCCATCAAGGCCAGGGAGATTGGGGAAGAGAAGGATTCTCTCAAGGAACTGAACAAACACGGTTCCGTAGCGCCTGCCACCGTAGGCGACCTGATCAAGGCCAAAATGAACAAGGAATGACAGGAAGTTGTTGATTTTACTTCAGTAAAGTCATAAAAAGAGCAGCCGGTCAGCTCCCGTCCGCAGGGACGGGAGCTTGACTTCCAAAGCAGCCTCGACGCTGAAGCCTTAGTGATGAAGGAAAGCCAATGACGAAATCCGAGCTCATTGAACAGATCGCAGCCAAGCACACACAGCTGTCTGCAAAGGACATCGAGCTGGCGGTCAAGGCCATCATCAGCTACATGGCAGACGTGCTTTCCGAAGGCGGACGTATCGAAATCCGCGGCTTCGGCAGTTTCTCCCTGCATTACCGCGCACCGCGCACTGGCCGCAACCCCAAGACCGGGGAACCGGTTGTGTTGAGTGGCAAATACGTGCCGCATTTCAAGCCCGGCAAGGAATTGCGGGACCGTGTAAATGGCAGCATAGACGAATTCCCCGGAACATTACCCGCCGCGACCAGACGGGAAGCAGTGGGCAGCCAAGGCCAGTAATGACAGTGGTGATTGCCAGTTTCGCTTCCTGAAGCTGCTTATACTCCAGTTGGTCTTAACGCCTGCGTATGGACCCCTTCCATGACGCTGAAGTGACTGCAGCCGGCAGGTCTGACAGACCAGATTCAGAGACAGTGCAATGAAGAGCTTTGCCGGATTCCTGAAGTTTCTGCTCCTCATGTCCATCGTTATTGCAGGCTTCATTTTTGCCCTGCAGAATTCCACACCGGTTGGTCTGTGGCTGGTACAGGACTTCGCTCCCAGACCCCTTAGCCTGTGGATACTGTTCGCCTTTTCATGTGGTGGATTGTCCGGCCTGCTGCTCGGTTACGGGCTATGGCGGAAGATCCGCTTGAGTTGGCAGTTGCATCAGCTGCAAACCCAGTTGCGGACGTGTCGGCAGGAACTGGCCGAGTTGCGCAGCCAGCAAGGTGGCGATGAACAAACGTATGTGTCCTGAGGCAGCATGATGGAGTCCACCGGAACTCTGACGTTGACATTGCTTGTTCTGGTCTTGTTGTTGGCAAGCTGGCTGCTGGGATATTTTGCCCGTGGCAGATCCTTCCTACAAAGACGACTGCCGCCAGATCCCGATTACTTCGTGGGTCTGAATTATCTCTTGAATGACGAACCCGATGATGCAATTGATGTATTCATCGCGGCACTGGAAGTCACACCGTCAACCTTCGATACCCACTTGGCGTTGGGCAAGTTGTTGCGTCGCCGCGGTAAAGTGGATCGTTCCATCGAGCACTACCAGACTCTTCTCGCCGCGCGTAGTTTCAATGCGAAACAGACCACTGAAATCCGGATCCAGTTGCTGCGAAGTTTCATCGCAGCCGGACTGCTGGATCGGGCCGAACAGCTTCTGCTGGAACTGAAGCAGACCACTTCTTCCATGCGTGGAGAGGCACTCCGGCTTGCGATCATGCTGTACCAGATCGAACGAGAGTGGCGATTTGCGCTTGAGGCGGCCACTGAGTTGCTGAAGCTTGCTCCCGCCCAGCACCGCCATGATTTGCTGGTACAGATGACTCATTTCCATTGTGAGCTCGCCGAGTTGGCTCTGCGGCAGAAAGATACCGCGGCAGCACGGGAGGAATTGCGGCAGGCTCTCCATTTGTTCAAGGGCAACATTCGGGTCTATCTGCTGCTTGCGCAACTGGAAACTGCAGAAGGTAGCCATCAAGAGGCGCTCACACTCCTTGCCAAGGCGATGCAGGTGGCACCGGAGTTCTTTGGCGACGTGCTGCCGGCATTGCGCAGGGCCCTCGACTTTGCCGGGATGGGCGAGGAAGCGTGGTTGACCGTGGAACTTGTTCGTGAGTTGGAGAACGACAGCAACTTTCACATTGAAATCGCAAGGCAGATGCTGCAGTCGGAGAAGGCTTCTGTTGCCATGCAGTATCTGCTGCAGGCATTGGGGCAGGCGCCTTCTCTAGCGCTCCTGCGCCAGATACTGAGTCTTGCCGCCAGTGAGGGCGCCATGCAGGATGAAGCCCTCAAAGCTGGCGTTGGGATATTGTCACTGAAGCTGCAGGTCCTGCCACGCTACCGTTGCGATAATTGCGGTTTCGAATTGAAAAATCTGCACTGGTCCTGTCCTGGCTGTTCGTGTTGGGGCATGGTCAAACCGATCAACAACCTTATCGTTGCCAACCCGGATGCGGGCATGGCGGCCAGAATGGAGTAGCAGAATGAAAAGCGGCATTACGCGAAGGGACAAACCTGTGATCGTCGCCCTGGATTTCCCTGACGCGAAGTCCAGTCTGGAGCTGTTGGGTAAGCTCGATCCTGCCCTGTGCCGTGCCAAAGTCGGCAAGGAGCTGTTCACACGCGGCGGGCCTGAATTGGTGCGCAGTATCATGGCCGAAGGGTTCGAAGTATTCCTCGACCTCAAGTTTCACGACATTCCCAACACTGTTGCAGGAGCCGTAGCTGCTGCGGCAGAACTCGGGGTCTGGATGGTCAATGTCCACGCT
>JBIIWP010000090.1:0-12952 GCA_044338855.1 Pseudohongiellaceae bacterium
AAGGAATGCAGCCTGGCATTGCGGCCGCGAGCGAGAAATACTGCATCAAACAGCCAGACTGCGCCGGCAATGGCCGACAGCACCAGCAATACCAATGAAAAATCGATGTTCATGGTTCGTTTTTATCCTGTTTCATCTGCGCCCGGCTGTGACTTACTTATCAACCTTGAGAATGGCAAGAAAGGCTTCCTGGGGAACTTCCACGCTGCCCACCTGCTTCATGCGCTTCTTGCCGGCCTTCTGCTTCTCAAGCAGCTTCTTCTTGCGGCTGACGTCGCCGCCATAGCACTTTGCCAGGACGTTCTTGCGCATGGCCTTGACGGTGGATCGAGCCACGATCTGCCCACCGATCGCAGCCTGGATGGCAACATCGAACATCTGGCGCGGGATCAGTTCCGCCATCTTCTCAACCAGTACCCGGCCCTTGTGCTGTGCCTGGTCGCGATGCACGATCAGAGCCAGCGCATCGACAGGGTCACCGTTGATGAGCACATCCAGGCGGACCAGCTTGGCTTCCTGGAAACGCACAAAGTGGTAATCCAGCGACGCGTAGCCGCGGCTGCACGACTTCAACCTGTCGAAGAAATCCAGCACCACTTCGTTCATTGGCAGTTCGTAGCGCACCGCCACCTGGTTACCGACAAACTGCATGTCTTTCTGCACACCGCGCTTGTCGATACACAAGGAAATGACGTTACCCAGAAATTCCTGCGGCACCAGAATATTCGCTTCCACGATCGGCTCGCGCATTTCCTCGATATTGCCCATCGGTGGCAGGCGTGACGGGCTGTCGACTTTGAGTACTTCGCCGCCGCGCGTCACCACTTCAAACACCACGGTTGGCGCTGAGGTGATGAGGTCGAGATCATACTCACGTTCCAGGCGTTCCTGCACGATTTCCATATGCAGCATACCAAGGAAACCACAACGGAAGCCGATGCCGAGAGCGTCGGAATTCTCGGGCTCATAGATGAGTGCTGCATCATTCAGCGTCAGCTTTTCCAGAGCATCACGGAAGGATTCGTAGTCGTCTGCAGATACCGGAAACAGGCCGGCGTACACCTGCGCCTGGACGCGCTTGAAGCCTGGCAACGTTGCAACGTCCGGAGTTTTGGCGTGGGTGATGGTGTCGCCCACCGGTGCGCCCTTGATCTCCTTGATGCCGGCTTCAATGAAGCCTACTTCCCCGGCCTTCAATTCGTCACGCACCACGCGCTTGGGTGTGTAGATGCCGACGTTATCGACAATGTGCACCTTGCCGGTGGACTTGGCGATGATCTTGTCGCCCTTGCGCAGGGTACCCTGGCGCACGCGCACCAGTGACACCACGCCGAGATAGTTGTCAAACCAGGAGTCGATGATCAGCGCCTGCAGGTCAGCCCCCAAATCACCCGTTGGCGGCGGAATCTTCTCGATGAGATGTTCGAGGACATCAAGGACACCCATGCCGCTCTTGGCGCTGCAGCGCACCGCATCCGTAGCGTCGATGCCGATGATCTCCTCGATCTCTTTCTGCACGCGCTCGGGCTCGGCCTGCGGCAGGTCCATCTTGTTGAGCACGGGCACGACTTCAAGGCCCTGCTCGATGGCGGTATAACAGTTGGCCACGGACTGGGCTTCCACGCCCTGCCCTGCGTCGACAATCAGCAATGCCCCTTCACAGGCGGCAAGCGAGCGCGACACTTCGTAGCTGAAGTCGACATGACCCGGGGTATCGATGAAATTCAGCATGTACACTTTGCCGTTCGCCGACTTGTAGTCGAGCGTCACGGAACGCGCCTTGATGGTGATACCGCGTTCACGCTCGATGTCCATCGAGTCGAGAACCTGGTTTTCCATCTCGCGCTCACTGAGGCCGCCACAGATCTGGATGAACCGGTCGGCCAGCGTGGACTTGCCATGGTCGATATGGGCAATGATCGAAAAGTTGCGGATGTGGCTGAGGTCACTCACTGGATACGGCTACCTGGGGTCTGGAAAAAGCGCGCAAGTGTACCCCACTGGGGACCCATCCGCCATTAGGGACGCTTGGTTTTACAAGGAAAATCAGTTTGTTGCGCAGACTATTCGATGATCCGCAGCGTAAAGAAATTCTGCGCCTCGCCGCGCACTACCAACACCGGAATGGCGCGATCCATTGGCAGCTTCAGAGCCAACTCGCCCAATTCCGCTTGCGAGGAGATGTCCTCACCGTTGATGCTGATGATGATGTCACCTGGCTGGATGCGAGCTTCTGCTGCCGCGCCTTCGGCGCTTTCCACCATCACTCCGGCCTCCAGGCCATATTCCTGCAATTCGGTTTCGTCCAGCCCGCGCACAATCAGTCCGGTGCGATTCGGTTCTGGCGCCGCCTCCTCGATACTCAGGGCCTGGTTTTCGAGGGCATCCAGTGTCACCGCCAACTCCAGGGTGGCTCCGGCGCGGATCAGCTCGAGATTGACGATCGCACCTGGCATCAACAGTCCAACGAAATAGGGAAGATCAGCCCCGGTGCGCACATCCTGGCCGTCTATGGATACCACAATGTCACCGGTCTGCAGGCCGGCACGCTGGGCGGGGCTACCTTCGATTACACGGTTGACCAGTGCCCCGTGCGGAGTCTCGAGGTTGAAGGCTTCGGCAAGGCTCTGACTCACGTTTTCATAGCCAACGCCCAACCAGCCGCGCTGCACACTGCCATGGTCGCGCAACTGGCCAAGCACGTTCTTGGCTACGTCCACCGGAATGGCGAACGACAGGCCGATGGAACCCCCGGAGTTGGTGAATATCTGCGCATTGATACCGATGACTTCGCCGTCCAGGTTCAACAATGGACCACCCGAATGACCGGGATTGATGGCCACGTCAGTCTGGATATAACTGACGTAGTTTCTGCCGTCGGTGGGCAGGCTGCGACCCATGTAACTTACGATACCGGCTGCCACTGAATACTGGAGGCCAAACGGCGAACCGATGGCCAGCACCCATTCCCCTACCTTGAGCCGCGAAGAATCGCCGAGTTCGACCACGGGGAGACGGCTGGCAGCGATCTTCAGCAGAGCGAGGTCGGAGCCGGCATCGGATCCCACTACCTCTGCCGCATATTCACGTTGATCATTCAGCGTGATGGTGATGGTTTCTGCATCTTCGATGACATGGTGATTGGTCACCACATAGCCGTCATCGGAAATGATGAAGCCGGAACCGCTGGCACCACGATCAAACTCCTCTGGTAATGGCTGCTCGAGTTCGGGCGCGCGGTCCCCATAAAAATACCGCAGGAACTCATCGAGGTAGGCTTGCTGCTCACTGTCGATCGAACCCACGCCACGCGTGGTGCTGACGTTGACGATGGCTGGCACGGTGTCTTCCACCAGCTCGGTGAAATCCGGCAGGCGTTGCGCCAGCACCTGGCCGCAAAGCGCCAGTAAGGTCGCCGGGAGGATCGTATACCACAGCTTCATGTTGAACTCCCGCGAACCAGGTTTGGGGTGACGCCCACGGCAGTCATCCTGTGAATTTGTGGGCTGACCCGGCGACGCATGCGCTTGCTGCGCAGCAGCAGACGCGACAGGTACACCCCGAGGGCAAGACCGCCCAACGCCAGCAGCATCATCATGCCCTCGCCCGCCCCAAGCCCTCGTGCGAACAGTGTTGCCAGCAACAGTCCCAGGAGTGGCAGACCATAAAACAACCACGCCAGATTCAGCAACTGACCTTCGGACAGTACGATCTGAACCTGCTCACCAGACTGCAGCTCGCCTTCGAGCAGCCCGCGAGTCGATTCGCATGCGGGAACATCAAGCAGGTCATTGTCGCGTGCCAGAAGGTACTGGCCGCAACCGCCTTTGAGGCTACAGCCGGAGCAGGTGCCGCGGCGTTCGGTCTTGAGATGCAGGACATGACCATCATGGCTGACCACAGACGCTGTTTCACGCAGCATCAGGGCAACCTGGGACAATTAACTGCAGGGAGGGCTCGGTACACTCTACACATGCTTGCATGGTAGCAGGGAAGCGGATAAAGCGTCCGGCCCGCCTGCCCTGCCACTCGGGCACGGGCAGGAAAGCCGTGTTCAGCGTTGCGGGGGCACGTCGATCGGTACTATCGGAGCCGTTACGGTGTCGGTCTCGGGGAAAATGTAAGGCTCACCGAACGGATGCTTGCGCAACTCTGAAGACTGGTACACCGCTTGCTGCAGACGCTTGCGTGCCGCGGCATCCATGCTGACGGTACGACTCAGCTCGGAAGGCGTGAAATCGCCGCCGAGCGACGGCATCTGGGGGGGCTGTCCGGCGATGGCAGGGCTGGCGGACTGGCCGCCATCCAACCACTGCAGATACGATGCAGCATAAAGAGCGGTGAACGCAAACGATGCAGCGATGGCACCCTGCCCCAATCTGCGCAGGACTGCTGCGTATTTGCGGGTCATGGGAACAGCCGGCGGCTGCCCTTCATCAGCCAGTTGGGCGTGGATTGCGGCCAGCAGGTTCACGGACGGGCGATCATGGACTTCCTGCTGCAGGCTGGCCCTGACCAGATGGTAACGCTGCCAGGTGGAGGCGATGGCAGGATCCTGCACGGAAGCCTTGAGGACCCGGCGCAAGTCCAGCTCAGTGGCCTCGCCGTCCATCAAAGCGGACGCCGACTCCAGGACAACATCCTGATTTTTATAATCTTTCTCTTGCATCAAGTTATGCTCTAGTAAATCCATACCGCTCGGCGAACCAAGCCCTTGGGTGTACTGCTGCTACTTACTGCGACCTTGTTCAGGATTGGATTACCCCGAACTATCCCATGAATACCTCATGGCTAGCTACTGCCTGGCAACTCGCGACCTTGCTGCAACCTTAACGACCGTCCAATTGTGACCGACCTGTGCCATAGACAACCGCTGTTTCAAATAATTCCCTGGAGCGGCAAATTTGTTGCGGGTGGCTCGCCTTGCCTGCGCCGCAGCCAAAGCGCGACCAGCATCAATCTGTCTCCAGCAGCGGCCGGATCCTGGCGTCAATGGCTTCCCGCGCCCGGAATATACGGGAGCGCACGGTACCAACCGGACAGCCCATGATTTCAGTGATCTCCTCGTAGCTCAGACCACTGAACTCGCGCAGAGTGAAAGCGGTGCGGAGGTCCTCCGGCAAATCGGCGATCGCTTTGTCGATCGCCGCCTTGAGTTCGTCCCTGCTATGGTTCGCTTCGGGACTCTCGATATCGGCCAAGGCCATCTGGGCTTCGAGGTTCTCACCATCATCCACATCGATATCGACCGTGGGGGGGCGTCGCCCGCGCGACACCAGGTAATTGTTGGCGGTATTGATCGCGATGCGATAGAGCCACGTATAGAACGCACTTTCTCCCCGGAAGTTGCCGAGCGCGCGATAAGCCTTGATGAAGGCCTCCTGGGCCACATCTTCTGCTTCATGGGGGTCCCGGATGAAGCGACCTATAAGACCGAGCAAGCGATGTTGATAACGCAGCACCAGAAAATCGAAGGCCTGTTTTTCACCCTTGAAGACCCGCTCTACAAGTTGCTCGTCTGTGTCTTTGTCTTGTTCTCTGGCCAACGCTGGCTCCGCAATGCAAACTGCCGGTTCTTGCCGGAACATGCTGGCTGGCGCTCCCGGACCCGGGGCTTGGACAGCTGATCTGCCTGAAAAATTCAATCGATTGTAACTTACCGGCTAGAATAGCACTCTTGTTTTCCCTGCAAGGCACTACCCACGCATGACCACCAGGCAAGCCTCCGAAAGATTCCGCCAGACCGACGTACTCGTGATCGGGGGCGGCGCCGCCGGCCTGAGTCTCGCGTTGCGCATCGCAGACAAAGCCAAAGTCACCGTATTGGCCAAGAGCTCGCTCAAGCAGGGATCCACCTACTATGCCCAAGGCGGAATCGCCGCAGTGCTGGATGCACAGGACAGCCTTGAAGCCCACGTGCAGGACACGCTGATCGCCGGCGCTGGTCTCTGCCACGAAGACATCGTGGCCTATACGGTCAGCCGTGGCCGCGAATGCATCGACTGGTTGATCGAGCAGGGTGTGGGGTTTACGCGCGAACAACATGGCGAAGGGCACAGCCTGCCCTTCCATCTGAGCAAGGAAGGCGGCCATAGCCATCGCCGGGTAGTACATGCGGCTGATGCCACCGGCAAAGCCGTGTTCGAAAGTCTCGCGGCTCGTGCCCTGCAGCATCCCAACATCAGCTTCGCGACGCACAGCGTGGCTGTTGACCTCATTACGGGGAGCAAATTGGGTCTCGACCACAACGACTGCGTTGGCGCTTATGTGCTGGACGAGGACAAGGGCGAAGTATTGACCTACGCGGCGCGCTTCACGGTGCTGGCCACAGGCGGTGCCAGCAAGGCCTACCTCTACACCTCGAACCCGGACAGCGCGAGCGGCGACGGCATCGCCATGGCCTGGCGCGCCGGCTGTCGCGTGGCCAACATGGAGTTCAACCAGTTCCATCCCACCTGTCTGTACCACCCCAAGGACAGGAACTTCCTGATTACCGAAGCGATCCGCGGCGAAGGCGGTTTGCTGCGCCTGCCCAACGGCCAACGCTTCATGCAGCACTATCACGACCTGGCAGAACTTGCCCCGCGCGACATCGTGGCCCGCGCCATTGATGCCGAGATGAAAAAGAGCGGCTGTGACAGCGTATTCCTCGACATAACGCACCTCAGTCCGGATTTCATCATGGCGCACTTCCCGACCATCTATGCGCGCTGTCTCAAGCTTGGCCTCGACATCAGCACGCAACAGATTCCGGTGGTACCGGCGGCCCATTACAGTTGCGGCGGCGTGATGGTAGATCGCAACGGCCTGACCGATGTGCCGAACCTTTACGCCATTGGTGAAACGTCATTCACCGGCCTGCATGGCGCCAACCGCATGGCCAGTAACTCGCTGCTGGAATGCTTTGTGTTCGCGTTTTCGGCCGCCGAACACATAAGTGGCGAGCTCGGCGCCACTGGCTTAAGCGGTCCGCTGCCGGCCTGGGACGAAAGCCAGGTGACGGACTCGGACGAGGACGTGGTGATCACGCACAACTGGGATGAAATCCGCCGCTTCATGTGGGATTACGTTGGCATCGTGCGCACCGACAAGCGCCTCCAGCGTGCCCAGCGTCGCATCGCCATGTTGCAGCAGGAAATACAGGAGTACTACAGCAACTACCGCATCACGCCACCGCTGCTGGAACTCCGCAATCTGGCGGTGGTGGCGGAGCTGATTATCAATTCGGCAATAGCGCGCAAGGAAAGCCGGGGGCTGCACTACAGCCTGGACTATTTGTCCCTGTTGCCGGAACCCAAGGATACGATACTGGTCCCGGCTTCAGCAGACTGACCCTGGCTCAGCGAGCGCTGGTTGCCGCGTTGTGCTCCAGGACGAGATCGATAGAGCGCTGCAGCGCTTCCGACGGTGCTGGCTCACGCCGCGTGAGCCATAGCCACAGGTCCTGATCTTCTTCTTCCAGCAGATTGCGATAATCGTTCAGCTGCGCCTCATCCAACTGCACCAGGCGATCCGTGGCAAAGGGGACCAACAACAGATCGAGTTCCAACATGCCGCGCCGGCTGTGCCAGTACATGCGCTTGCGGTCTATTTCATTGTTCGTCACGTTGTAACCCTGCCCCGCGGTTCTATAATCGCCTTTATTGACGGCCCACATTCTACCCCTTCTCCAGAAGTACCCATGCAAATAATGCAAAGTTTCATCCTGGCTTCTTCCCACTTCGACCTGCTGCGCGTGACTGGCGCTGACGCCGGGCGCTTCCTGCAAGGCCAGGTTACCTGTGATGTGAGCAATCTGACTGAGGGCAATTTTGTCTATGGTGCAGCCTGCAACAACAAGGGCCGCGTCATTGCCCCGTTCCTGTTGTATCGACAGCAGCAGGACTTTCTGCTGGTGTTCGAAAAAGGGCTGGCGTCACTCTTCGTGACGGTCCTGAAGAAATTCCTGCCATTCTACAAATGCAGCCTGGCACCGGACGGCAGTCTGGCCTGCCTGGGGCTGGGTGGCAATGCAATGCCCCAGTGGCTGGAAGCACAGGGATGGCCGCTCCCCGCGCCCGGCCAGGCCGAAGCACATACGTCAGGATGGGTCGCCAGGATGACGGGAGAACACCCGCAATATGTGCTGTGCACCGACACCTCGGTGCTGGATACGCTGGCTCGCCAGGTTGGCTACACCGTAGTCGCCGATGAGGGCTCCCGGTGGCAAGCCACCAGTCTGCGCAACGGCCACTTTCCGTTTGCTGTGGCGGACAGCGAACTTTACACCCCGCAGGAACTGCACTACGAACAAAAGCAGTATGTCAGCTTCACCAAGGGTTGTTACACGGGCCAGGAAATCGTGGCGCGCATGCATTACCGGGGCAAGATCAAGAAACAGTTCTACCGCGTCGAGATTCCCATCTTGTCTGACAGCACTCTGGGCCACCCGACCCTGTTCAACGAGCAGGGCGGGAAGCTGGCCGAATGCACCAAAACAGTTCATTTGCCGGAGGGGGGAGCTATTGCACTGGTCCTGCTGCCGGTGGAATCCGCTGCATCCCCTCATGAAACCTTCACATCCACTGGCATTAAAGTCCAGCTTCAGCACTTCTGACCCGACAGGTCAGTAACCGCGACAGCATCAAATGTGATGCAGCAATCAATTTGAGCCATCGCAACTGAGTGGCCTCTCCATCTGTGGACGCATTATGGATAGGAGCATATGCTTGTGACAAATTGTGACAGTGCGGTTAGTCCCGCGCTAAGGGCGCAGTGCGTTGCCAAAGTGATGCTCCAGGAGCTCAAGAGAAACACCATGTCCATACGCAAAAAATTCCTCGGCCAACATAGTCTTCCGGTGATCACTTTGCTGTCATGCCTCAGCTTGCAGGCAGTAGCACAGTCGGGGGAAGCCATCGGGGTGGTCCTTGTCACCAAGGGACGTGTGGAGGCACGGGGGCCGGACGGCAATGTGCGCCTGCTGAGCCGCCGCTCGGAGATCTTCGAGAGCGACACTATTCTCGTTGGTGCCGATGGCCTGGCACAGGTGCGCATGGTGGATGACGCGCGCATATCATTCAAATCCGATACCGAATTCACCTTCACCGAATATGCTTTCGATAACGACCCTGCCACGTCCGACAGCGCCCTGATGTCCATGGTGCGCGGTGGCTTCCGGACCATGTCCGGCACCATCGGCGAGACAGACGACGACGCCTACCGCATAGATACGCCAATGGCGAGTATCGGCATCCGCGGCACGACGCACGAAGCGGTGATTCTGGGTAACCGCTTGTTTACCGGCGTTTCGTCCGGGGGCACCAGCATCAGCAACAACCGCGGTGTGCTCAACACCGGCTTGAACGCCAATTACGACTACAGCGAAACCGGCCAGGACGAGGAACCCCAGGGTCTGTTGGCGCAACCGGATGCTTTGCGCAACGCCGGATTCACACCACCGGCAAATATCCCGGCGGACGACGAGAATGATGAAGGTGGGGATGATGGCGGTGGCGACGCTGGCGGAGATGGCGCCGCAGCTGCCGGAGGCGGCGATGCTGCCGGCGGTGGTGACGCAGGAGGTGACGATGGCGCTGGCGCAGGCACTCTGGATACGCTGGCTGGCGGCGGCGGTGGTGGTGGTGGTGGCAACACACAAGCGGCGGCCCAACGCCACCGCCCGCACCTCCTCCAATCGTTGTCGCTGCCCTTGGCAATACCGGGAATACTGGTGGAACGCCTACAGTCACCGGCGGCCCGCAGCCTGGCGCAAATATTGAAAATGCCATCAACCCGGTTATCACCACACGTCGCCCGAGCGAACTGATCACGGCAGATAACAACGCTCCTGCCCCTGCACCGCAGCCAGAACCGGAGCCACAACCACAACCACAACCACAACCGCAGCCTCAGCCTCAGCCTCAGCCTCAGCCTCAGCCTCAGCCTCAGCCGCAGCCGCAGCCGCAGCCACAACCCGAGCCTCAGCCGCAGCCACGGCCCGAGCCACAACCGCAACCGCAGCCCGAGCCGCAGCCTCAACCCCAGCCGCAGCCGCAGCCGCAGCCCCAACCCGAGCCTGCGCCTGAACCTGCGCCTGAACCTGCGCCTGAGCCTGCGCCTGAGCCGCCGCCTCCACCGCCTCCGCCGCCGGTTATCCCCGTTTTGACTCAGGCCCAGTACCAGGCCGTTCAGGATGGTGGTCGTATTGGCCTGATGATGTCGCCGCAGTATCCGGCTGGCACGATCTTCCGTGGCAACGTATCCCAGGTCGGCGAGGGTCCACTGACGCTGATAGGCAACGATACCGCCAATCCACTCACCGTGGACACGACACCGCCGTTCATCTTCACGCACGGCGTGCCGTGGCTCTACTACCCAACAGGCGCCGGCTTGACACCGTTCTTCGGAGGAAACCAATTCGATGTACAGTGGGCTTTCACCATACCGGGCGACATTTCGATTCGCCAGTACCTGAATGCCGCCGACAACAGCACAGGCGTTACGGCAGTCAATCAGCGGACCTATTGGGCGTCTGTGCGGCCGACCCCGGCAGCCAATCTGCCAACCGATACCGATCCAGTGCTGTACCGCTCCTTCAGCCCCGACATGGCGGTCGGTGCCTCAAGCCTCAACTATATGCGTGGCCTGTTCGCCGCCATCGAGGTGCGTTTCCCTGGTTCCAGCCTGAGCGGAAACATGGATTTCTGTATCGACTGGACTGCCGACTGCAATTCGACGGACGCCCAGGAATGGGAAGTCGACTTCAGCGGCGGCATTTCGCCTGAGGGCATCTACAGCGGGACTACCAGCAGTAGCGGTTACGACTCGTACATCAACGAAGGCTCTGCCGAGATCGATGGCGAGATCTATGGCGTCTTTACCGGACCGAATGCCGAAGCTTTTGCCGGGGCATTCAACCTGGCTTCGATCCAGGAAGTGATGGAAGGTGGCTATGCTGATTTCATGCCGGCACGGGTCGATGGCCTGTTTCTGCTTGAGCGCGAAAACCGTTTGACCTTTGCTGAGTTGGAGACCATCGAATACGACAGCTTCCTGGTACAGGACGGTTATGGCGCCAACCGCAGCGGCTGGGGCGCCTGGCCTTATCTTGATTCCGGGTCCCTGTTTATCGACAAGACCAACCAGCACGTGTTCCGTCCCAGCCAGAGTCAGAGCGTCGAAGCTACCTTCACTAGCACGGCAGAGGAATCCTACTACTTCCCCGTCACTTTGCAGCGTTGGGAGGGCCCCCTGCTGCAGCTGAAGCACAACCTGCAGACCGGCCAGGTCGCCGACGAATGTGTTGACACTTTGTACTGTCATGACCAGATCGACGATTTACAAAGTCAGGTCGCTTTCTATTCTGCCTTTGAGCGATCTACCAGCAACTACGCCAACAACCTGTGGGGTCGTTTCAACCACGTCATGATGTACATGGGCGAAACCAACGGGGGTGAACCCTTGCTCGACGACAACGTGGAGATGAGTTTCGACATCGACTTCACGACATCACAGATCAGTAAAGGACGTCTCTTCCTGCCGATCTACTCCGAAACACAGGATTACAACTGGCAGGTTTTCTTCAACGGAAGCATCAACCTTGCCCGCAACGAGCTGAACTTCTTGATTCTGGAAAGCGACCCGCTGGACACAACTGCAACGACGCGCCTGCAGTATGGCACCACTGTCGGCAGCTTCAGCAATTTCGAGGGGAGTCTCAAGGGCGCATTGGTAGCGCGGCACGACGATACCTATGAGTATGAAATTGGTTACGAAGGCGGATACTCGAGCGAAGGCAATCTTGGCGTGGTGGCCAGCTTCTTCTTCAAGGATCGCGGCGAGACCACCAGGTCCGTGTCGGGCCAGTTGCTGGTAGAGGGCTGGATTGAAAATCGCCTGACAATCGAAGAGGCTTTCAGTCTCGATATACCCGGCTTCGTACTACCCAGCGGCACCGACGAGGTGTTCGCTGCATTCACCGGTCCCGGCATCCCCACGCTCTTCGCGGAAGTAGGCGAAGATGGCGAGGGCGGCTTCGACACCCATTTCAGCGCCCATCATCGGCCACCCGTATGATCCGCTGGCCACTTTCGGCAAGTGGGTGATTGACGATCCCGCCGATTATGGCAACTGGTTTGCCTTCGGAGACAGTTTTGACACCTACACAACGGAGCTCCAGCAGATATTCACGAAAGACGTGTACTGGGCTGCCGTCGAAACGGAATTGCTGGATTTGCCGACGGATGATGAGTTGACCTTCGCCAAGCCCCTGTTCGTGAACGGCGTCAGCGATCGGGGCAACGTGACTGCATTCAATGCGTGGTTTGACCAGCAGAATAGCGGTGGGTACGTCAACGGCGGCAGACTGGAAATTTGCGTAGGTGCCGTCGATGGCTGTGGCGATGTCAGCGGTTCAACACTCTATACCTACAGCTTTAGCGGATATGCACGTGACGGCCGATTGAATCCATGGTCCAGCGGCTATCTCAACATCAAGCGCGACGGAGAAGATTTGCCCCAAGTGGATATCGACGGCGGGCTTACCGGCATTTTCATGGCGCCTGATCAGGAGGCGGGCATCTACGACGCGTTCGTCGGTGGCTTCAACTTCCTTGATCCGGACGACAACAGCAAGTTCCTGACGGGGTCTTTTATCCTCGAGCGTGACGATCGTATTCGCGGCAGTTGGTTGAGTGGCGCTGCAGGGAATACGAGAGATGAAAATGCGCTGGTGGTATCCGCCGATAATGACTCCATCGGCTTCATGACTCACTACAACTCCGATGAAGGCAGATATTTCTGGGGGGAACGCCTCCCGGGGTTCACGCCCGGCACCTTCCTCGAAGGTGACGTTGTCCTTGCCCGTGCGGGTATTGAGGAATCCAGCACCTCTATCGGGGGTATTTATGGCCTGAGGTTCGGCAAGTGGGCAAGTGCTGACGTGCAGACCGAAAACCTGCTGCTCAACTCG
>JBIIWP010000170.1:0-3814 GCA_044338855.1 Pseudohongiellaceae bacterium
ATGATCAGGGGAATTTTACCCAACCACTGGTATCGCTCGGGTAACGTTCGCGTACGGTGGCGTAATCCGTGAACAGCATGCCATGGATGTCTTCCACAACGGGAATGGTAAGAGAGGCGCCAGCCAGCAGCCAATTCGGGTTATTGCCACGGAAGGCAGCAGGATTGCGTTCCATGAAAGCCTGACGCAACACGCTCTTGCGGATGGCAGTCTCGGGAAAGGCAAGGTTAATGATGCTGTCCAGCGTATCACCTGGTCGGACTTCGTAGCGCCCCTCCAACAGCTCGGATTCACGTCGCTGCAGCAGATGGCCATCAATGCTGCGATCGGCAAACAACACCATGAGGGCGGCGTCGAGCTCAGACTCGGAGGCACTGGCAGCAGCAGCTGCCAGCAGGCATACACAGGCCAGAAGTCCATGGCGCATGGCTGTACGGGTAGGCATGAAAATCTCCATAGGTTTCAAAATGGCAAAGCCCATGTCAGCGGCTGAGCCCCGTCCGGCCGACCTGTAAGCAGCCGGATCGTGCTGCTTGCTGCGGTGACTGCGGTCACCTCACCGATCGCAAGGGCGGCGGCATCAGCACCCAACAGACCGTTACGAACCAGCTCGTCGCCGAGCAGCAGGAAGCGTATCCCGGGGCGAACGCCATTTAGGCTGCCAACCCGCAGAGTAATTTCATCCTGCGACAAGCCGGGATGCAGAACATGTAAAAGCTGTTTGCAGGCATCGTCCCGCACCGCTAGTGATGACAGCATGGTCTCCAGCCCCTCACTGAAGGACTCATGAAAGTCTTGCAGGGAGATATTCTGCACCAGCGAGGCAGCTGTGGTAGCAAACCGGTAATAATCCTGCTGCTGGCCCAGATTCACTGCTTCCGGACCAGTGAGGCGGTAATTGATCCTGAATACCAGCGGCGCAGTCCTGGCGAGCGGCGGCACCGCTATCACCGGATTCAGGCTGATCAGATCATGCAGGGCCGACGCAGAGCGCCGCTGGATACCGCCCAGTTCATCAGACCAACCCGGTATGGCTCCAGCTGCGCTCTGCTCGATATTGATTTCAAGCCGATAGTCCGTGACGACACGATCAGGCCCTCGTAACAGCAGGTTTTGATACCGTGATCCCTGGTCCTCGTCTGACGCAATCATGGCGTGCCAGCCCGCCCGCTGCAGAGACTGGCTGACCAGATTGACCAGGGCGGGATCCTGGGGTGGTTGCAGCGACAGAGGCAAGGAAGGCGTGTCCAGTTGCAGGACAACCTGGATATTGCGAGTGATTGTGGCAAGCTCAGACAGACTGCATGCTTCCGCAAACAGCGGGCTCAAGCCAGCAGGCAAGGTGGCTGGATCCATCGCAGGGACTTCAGCAGGATCTTCCAGATAGGAAAGCACACGCACTCCCGCCACATTCAAATCGCTGCCGAAGTATGTGGACTCCACCAGACGCCCACCTTCATCCAGGTAACCTGCAGTAACAACCCGGACTTCTTTCTCCAGCGCTGCTTCTAGCAGTGCAAGCTTGATGCGCTCTAGCAGCAGATCCGCGTTCTCGTGCTCTTCAGCCGCCCATGACAGACCGGCTGAAAGTAGCACAAGGATGAAAACAAGAAGTTTCAACATGGTGGCTGTCCCTGTTGGCACTAAGTCAACTCAGGCTGCGTCGCGAGCGAGCGACCGGAGATAAAGCAGCCTGAGATCCCTTACCACTTGTCGACGCAAGGAAAGTGTCACGGCATAGGTGTCACCGTTGAGCGGCTCTATGCTTTCCAGCTCAGCACCATAGATGACACCTTCTACACGTGAGCGGAAAACATCGTTGTTGACCACCAGTTCGCCGATAGTGGTTTGGGAGTCGATGCGTTGGCCAAACACCTGCTCGGCAAGCGCGCGGTATGCATCGAGCTTGGAGGCCCGAATGGCCAGCAGCCTGCGCTGCGCTGCATCCTCGCTGTTCTGAATGGCAATCACGGCATAGCCGGTAGCCGTGATCTTTTCACTTTCTTCAACCAGTCGCATGACTGAGCCAGCGGAGCGCGGTTCAAGGCTGTAACAGCCGGAAATCGCAAAAGTGGCCAACATGATGACCAACAATTTTTTCATGTTCTGTCTCCAGGGACGGATCGTGGGGCAAGGTGTGATCGACAGACCTGCAGTCATCAAGTCGGCAGTTACTGCTCAGGCTGTAGGCTTTTAGTCAAAAGAACTGGCATAAGGCTTGCATAATATCGCCGGGCACCGTCCATTTACCGACACACCCTTTCATATCATTGATTTAAAGGCATATTTTGGCATCGCGCGCATTGTCATATTTTGGACAGTTCAACTCCCGGATCCAGCTGGAGGGCTTCGCTGTCCCGGCATTTCTGATGCTGATCATCGCCATGCTGATCGTACCGATGCCGGCCTTAATACTCGATATTCTGTTCACACTGAATATCGTACTCGGCCTCGTGATAATCATGATCTCAATCAATGTGTCGAAGCCGCTGGAATTTTCATCATTTCCATCCCTGCTGCTGCTGACCACCATGTTGCGCCTCAGCCTCAACGTGGCATCTACCAGGATTGTATTGGTCAGTGGCCATGAGGGCGGAGATGCCGCGGGGAAAGTAATACAGGCCTTCGGCAACTTTGTTATCGCCGGCAACTACATCGTAGGTTTCATCATCTTCTCGATCCTGATGATAATCAATTTTATCGTTGTGACCAAAGGTGCCGGACGTGTGTCAGAAGTAATCGCCAGGTTCACCCTGGATGCAATGCCTGGCAAGCAGATGGCTATCGATGCCGACTTGAACGCAGGTCTGATAGATCAGGCAACAGCCCGTAACCGTCGTGAGGAAATTTCACAGGAGTCGGACTTCTTCGGCTCCATGGACGGTGCATCCAAGTTCGTACGCGGAGATGCGATTGCAGGCTTGATCATCCTGTTCATCAACATTCTGGGGGGCCTGCTTATCGGCGTCTTCCAGCATGACCTAAGCTTCGGTGATGCAGCGAAAATCTACGTGCTGCTCACGATAGGTGATGGTCTCGTCGCACAGATACCATCACTACTCTTGTCCTTGTCGACTGCGATAATAGTAACGCGAGTCACGACAAATGAAACGATGTCGCGCCAGGCGAGCTTGCAGCTGGCAGATTCAACCGCGTTCTACATTACTTCCGGCATTCTGTTCTTGCTTGGGATAATCCCTGGCATGCCACATCTGGTCTTTCTCGGCTTCTGTGCCGCTGCCGGCTGGATTGGATACCAGATAAGCCGAAGCAAAAGCGGCAACATCAAACAGCAGGAGGCCAAGGACTCTGCAGCAGATGAAGCTGCGCCCAAGCAGGACGACCTGCTTGGCTGGGAAGACATTGAACAATCGGATCTTGTGAGCATTGAAATCGGCTATGGCCTGATTCCCCTCATCGGCTCCGATTCCGGCGGGAATCTGCTTACAAGAATACGTGGTGTCAGGAAAAAACTCTCGGCCGAAATCGGCTTCCTGCTGCAACCTATCAGAGTAAGAGACAATCTCGAACTGCCGCCTGATTCGTACTCCATATTACTGCGAGGCATTGTCAGGGGGCGTGGCGAGATAAGGATCGGACATGAACTTGCCATCAATCCAGGTAATGTCAGCGTACCGCTGGAAGGTACCAAAACCCGAGAACCCACGTACGGCCTCGAAGCCTACTGGATCATGCCGGCACAACGTGACTACGCCAGAATGCTGGGCTATACCGTAGTGGATTACTCCACTGCAATAGCTACACATCTGATTACAGTACTCAAGGACAATGCAGCGGAGCTGCTCGGACACGA
>JBIIWP010000091.1:0-12914 GCA_044338855.1 Pseudohongiellaceae bacterium
CTGGAAGTGTCAGTACTGAGGAGTTCCAGGACTATATTTCCGGCCTTGACGACAACGGCAAGAGCCGTGTGTCGCCCGATCCGGTCAAGCTGAAGATGCTGGAGCGAGGCGTAAGTATCTGGCGCGAACCGGTGCCTGTAGAGTACGCCAAATCCTTCTTCCCTATACTGTTCGGCGTGTTGCTGCTGCGCTCCTTCTTGTTCGAGCCTTTCCAGATACCTACCGGGTCGATGATCCCGACCCTCAACGTGGGGGATTTCATCGTCGTCAACAAATACGCCTACGGCGTGCGCTTGCCCGTGACAGGTACCAAGATCATCAATGTGGGTGAGCCGAAACGTGGTGACGTAATGGTGTTCATTCCTCCCCACGAACCCAATTACTACATCAAGCGCGTGATTGGTTTGCCGGGCGACCATGTGGAGTACCGCGACAAGGTCATCCACATCAATGGCGAGCCTCTGCCGCAAGCTGACTCGCAACTGATCGAAGAGCAGGGCATCCTGCACAGTCAGGAGGCGATTGGCGGCATCAGCCACGACATTTATACCGCCGCGTCCGAGCGCTTTGCCCGCACCTACGAATTCATGCCCCCTGAAGGTATCGTGGTGCCGGAGGGCCATTACTTCATGATGGGCGACAACCGCGACAACAGCAGCGACAGCCGCTACTGGGGGCCGGTGTCGGAGGACAGCATCGTGGGCAAGGCAGTGGCAGTATGGATGCAAAAGGAGTCAGGCCTGAGCCTGCCTCGCTTCAGCCAGAATCGCCTGATCCGCAATCCGGAATGACATCAAGTCGAGAGGAGCCAGCATGAAAGCCAGTTTCAGGAAGTTGCCACAGCGCCAGCAGGGTTCGTTCTACAGCACAGTCATCATTGTGGCCATGTTTGGCATATTTCTTACGGCGGCACTGAAAATTGCGCCAGCGTACATGGATAACAACGTCATCAAGAACACGATGGAAGGCATTGCGGCCAATAACGATCTGAGTGAGATGACGATAACCGACATCCGTGACAGCATGATGAAGACCCTCAATATCAATAATGTCGCGCTGAATGGCGATGCACTCCAGTTGGTGCAGGAGGGAAGCCGGGAGTTCGTGGACATCAACTACGAAAGACGGGTTCCCCTGTTCTACAACATTTCGGCGGTAGTGAGTTTCAATAACCGCTTTGAAAAGAACTGAGACGGCCCGGACGCGCGTGGACAAACTTGCCCGCAGACTGCAGCACGAGTTCAGGGATCCAGCCCTGCTGAAACAGGCTCTCACCCACTGCAGCGCTGGCAGGCAGAACAACGAGCGCCTAGAGTTTCTCGGTGACGCCGTGCTTGGGCTCACTGTAGCCGAACTTCTGTTCCTGCGTTATCCGGAGGCCAGCGAGGGCGATCTCAGTCGCATCCGTGCCGGCCTCGTCCAACAGTCCACGCTGGCAGCCATCGCCCGCACCCTCTGTATCGGCGAAGAGTTGGTGCTTGGTGCTGGTGAACTCAAGTCTGGTGGTGCCAACCGCGATTCGATTCTGGCTGATGCACTGGAAGCGCTGATCAGCGCCTTGTATCTCGATGGCGGTCTGCAGGTGTGCCGTGAGCACATTGCTCTCTGGTTCGAGCCTTTGCTGGTAGGCTCCAGGCCAGTACAACAAGCCAGGGATGCCAAGACCGCACTGCAGGAGTTCATGCAGGCACGCCGGCTGGCGCTGCCGGTCTACAGCCTCGCGGAAACCCGCGGCAAGGATCACCAACAGGAATTCGTCGTGCTCTGCAGTGTGGTGCTGTTACAGGAATCGGTGACCGGTAGCGGGACCAGTCGCAAGGAAGCGGAACAACAGGCAGCGGCCATCATGCTGTCCAGGTTGGGAGGCAGCCATGGCTGAGAGTTCAGGCAAGCGCTGCGGGCTGGTGGCGCTGGTAGGTCGCCCCAATGTCGGCAAGTCCACGTTGCTGAACCACTTGGTGGGGCAGAAGGTGAGCATTACCTCGCGCAAGCCCCAGACTACGCGCCAGCGCATTCTGGGCATCAAGACTGCGGGTGAGGCCCAGATCGTGTTTGTCGATACTCCCGGTTTCCATCAGGGTATCGACAAGGCGATCAACCGGTTCATGAACCGCACCATCAATTCCGTAGTCGGTGACGTCGACGTGATCCTGTTCCTGACGGATCGCCTGCACCTGTTGCCGGAAGATGAGGTGTTGTTGCAGAACTGTTTCCGCAGTGGTTGCCCGGTGTTTCTGGTCATCAACAAGACCGATGTACTTGGCGACAAGCAGGCGCAGCTGCCCTTTATTGACGAATTGCGCCAACGCTACGATTTTGCCGAAATAGTCCCGGTGTCGGCCCTGCGCAAGTACAACACCGATCAGCTCGAACGTGCCATCGTCAGTCGTCTGCCGGAAAACGCCTGGCTGTTCGAGGAAGACCAGCTTACCGACCGCAACGGCCGTTACCTGGCGGCCGAGTTCGTGCGTGAGAAGATCACCCGCCAGATGGGTGACGAAGTCCCTTATGAGGTGGCGGTGGAGATCGAAGAGTTCCGCGAGGAAGCCGGCATCTACCACATCGGGGCCGTCATTCTGGTGGAGAAGGAAACCCAGAAGCGCATGCTGATTGGTGAGAAGGGTTCGCGCATGAAGCTCATCGGCATTGAAGCGCGCCGCGACATGGAGCGCATGTTCGACTGTCAGGTGATGCTGAAGCTCTGGGTCAAGGTGAAGAGCGGCTGGTCCGATGACGAGCGAGCGCTGCGCAGCCTGGGCTACGACGACTGACATGGCCGGCCGCAGCACGACTCTATCGGCCTGGTTGCTGCACAGTCGCCCCTTCCGCGATACCAGTCTGCTGCTGGACTTTCTGACTCTGGAACAGGGTCGTGTCAGTGCAATCGCCCGCGGCGCCCGCACCCAGAAGGGCAAAGGGCGTTCTACTCTCCAGCCCTTTGTTTCCCTGCGTATCACGCTGGTCGGCAATCACGAGTTGCGCACACTCCAGGCCGCCGAGGCAGCTGCCCCCACCTTGTTCCTGCAGGGTGAACGCCTGTTTGCCGGATTCTACCTGAATGAACTGCTGGTAAAGCTGCTGCACGGCCATGAGCCCGAGCCGCAGGTCTATCAGGCTTATGCCGAGGCCATCGCCAGGCTGGCTGCTGCAGACGACGTAGAGCCTTTGCTGCGCAACTTTGAACTGCGCCTGCTGGATGCCCTCGGCTACGGACTGCAATTCGGCCATGACGCAGAAAGCGGCGAGTTACTGGACGGAGCCGGTTGGTACTACCTGCAGCCTGACAGCGGGTTCGTGCGGCAGCTGCAGGCGCCTATGAGCGAGTCTGAGGCTCTGCGGGCAGGCCTTTATCCGGGCAGTGAACTGCTGAAGATTGCGGCGGCAGATTATTCCTGCGAGAACACTCGCCGACAGGCCAAGCGCCTCCTGCGTCAGGTGCTGCATCAGCACCTTGGCGGCAAGGACATCACCAGTCGCCAGCTGTTCGCTCGCCCTGAGGGCCAATAGTTCTAAGCTTGCGTGAATGATTTCCAGATAATCGCCGCGCGCGTTAAAATTCTGGGCTTCCCGGATCCAGGAAGCCCGCCATGCCTTACCCCACCATTGAAGCCACTGTGGGCAACACCCCGCTGGTGCGCTTGCAGCGCCTGCCCGGCGCCACCTCCAACACCATTCTCGTCAAGCTGGAAGGCAACAACCCTGCTGGTTCGGTGAAAGATCGTCCGGCCCTCAGCATGATCACGCGTGCGGAAGCCCGTGGCGAGATCAAGCCGGGTGATACCCTGATCGAGGCGACCAGCGGCAATACCGGCATTGCGCTGGCGATGGCTGCCGCCATCAAGGGCTATCGCATGATCCTCATCATGCCGGACAACGCCACGCAGGAACGAAAGGATGCCATGACCGCCTATGGCGCAGTGCTGATCGAAGTGTCCGAAGTTGACGGCATGGAGGGTGCACGCGACCTCGCGCAAAAGATGCAAAGTGAAGGCAAGGGCAGGGTGCTGGACCAGTTTGCCAATCCCGACAACTACAGCGCGCACTACGAAAGCACGGGTCCCGAGATCTGGCGCGATACCCATGGCAGCGTGACGCATTTCATCAGCTCCATGGGCACCACCGGAACGATTATGGGAGTCTCCCGCTTTCTCAAAGAGAAGAATCCCGCCATCCAGATCGTCGGCCTGCAGCCGGCTGATGGTGCCCGGATTCCCGGCATACGCCGCTGGCCGCAAGCCTACCTGCCCGGAATTTTCGAGCCTGAGCGGGTAGATCGAGTTATGGACATCGTCCAGGCCGATGCCGAGCGCACCATGCGCGCGCTAGCCCGCGAGGAGGGTATCTTCTGTGGTGTTTCGTCTGGAGGCTCGGTCTTTGCTGCCCTGCAGCTTTCCCGGGAATTGGAAGGTGCCGTCATCGTCGCCATCATCTGCGACCGCGGGGATCGATATCTGTCCTCCGGCGTCTACAGCAGCAAGGATTGACCCATGCGCTTTCGTCCCAGCTCCGCCAGCAAGAAAGCCCGGAACACGGAACCGGCAGAACTCGTCATCGAACGCTTGAGCCATGAGGGGCGTGGTATTGCCCACCATGAAGGCCGTATCGTGTTTGTTGAGCAGGCCCTCACCGGCGAGCGCGTGCTGGCGAAGTTCACCAGCATGAAGGGTACGTACGCCGAAGCGACAACCGAGCAGGTGCTCCTGGCATCGCCACTGCGCGTGGAGCCGCCGTGCCCGCATTTCCGGGTATGCGGAGGCTGCTCGCTGCAGCACATGCACAGCGCGGCCCAGCTCGAGTTCAAGGAAGCGATGGTGCATGAGAAGTTGGCTCACGGTCTGGGTGATGCCGGGTACCAGCGGCTGCCGGTTATCAGCAGCAGCACCGAAGGGTATCGCCGCAAGGCCAGGTTGGCCGTACGCCACGTCGGCAAGAAGGAACGCGTGTTGGTCGGGTTCCGTGAGCGCAATAGCAGCTTCATCGCGGACATGGACAGTTGCCTGGTGCTCGACCCGCAAGTCAGCCGCTTGCTGCCGCTGCTGGCTACCCTCATCCAGTCCATGGACGCCAGCCGCCAACTGCCCCAGGTCGAAGTGGCCGTGGGTGACGAGCTTGCAGGAAAGCCTTCTTGCGCGCTGGTATTCCGGCATCTGGCACCACTGTCCCTCGCCGACCTGCAGCGCCTGCAGGATTTCGCCGCGCAGCAGGCGCTGGACCTGTATCTGCAACCCAAGGGCCCGGATTCGGTCCACAAGCTGCATCCAGCAGGAGGTGAAGACCGGCTCTATTACCGTCATCCCGGTTTTGATCTGGAGCTGGCATTCCATCCCATGGATTTCACGCAGGTGAACGCCGGCGTGAACCAGGCCATGGTCATCAAGGCGCTGGAATTGCTGGATCCGGGTCCGCAGGAGTCGGTCCTCGACCTGTTCTGCGGCCTTGGCAATTTCACTCTGCCGTTGGCACGCAAGGCAGCGCATGTACTCGGTGTGGAAGGCGTGCAGGAAATGGTACTGCGCGGCTATGAGAACGCCAGGCGCAACGGCATCGGCAATGCCGACTTCATCTGTGCGGACCTCGCCCGTCCGCCAGGGGAACACGCTTGGCTGCAAAAGGGCTATGACAAGGTACTGCTGGATCCGCCGCGCTCCGGTGCGATCGAAGTGTTGCCCGCCGTGATCGCCGCGAAGCCGGGCCGGATCGTCTACGTCTCGTGCAATCCTGCCACTCTCGCACGTGACGCCGCATGGCTTGGAGAGAATGGTTATCGCCTCCAGGCTGCCGGCGCCATGGACATGTTTCCACATACTGATCATGTGGAAGCCATCGCGCTGTTTGAACCTTCCTGAGGCAACTATCATGGCCGATCCTGCCGCTGCGCTGAATCGTTTGCTCGACATCATGGCTGCCTTGCGCGATCCGCAGTATGGTTGCCCCTGGGATCTGCAGCAGGACTTCGCTTCCATCGCGCCGCACACGCTGGAGGAGGTATATGAAGTCATCGATGCGATCGAGCAAGGTGGCGTCGGCCAGCTGGAGTCCGAGTTGGGAGACCTGCTTTTCCAGATCGTGTTCTATGCCCGTTTGGGCCAGGAGCGCGGAGACTTTGACTTCACCAGCATCACGCAGGGGATAAGTCGCAAACTGTTGCACCGGCATCCACATGTATTCCCGGACGGCACTCTTGCCAGCGCCGGCCGCAAGCTGCAGATGGATGCAGAAGAAGTCGCGGTCACCTGGGAGCAGATCAAGCAGGTGGAACGCGAGCAAAAGCAGCAGGGACCGGTCAGCAGGCTGGACGATGTGCCCCACGCGCTGCCTGCCCTGATGCGGGCAGCCAAGCTGCAGAAGCGCGCAGCTACAGCCGGTTATGACTGGAAGGATCACCGGGGTGTGCTGGATAAGCTGCGTGAGGAACTGGTGGAACTGGAACAGGCGCTCGTGTCCGAGCGGCAGGCTGACATAGCCGACGAATTCGGTGACCTGCTGTTCACCATGGTCAACCTGTCGCGACACTTGGGACTGAACCCGGAAAGTGCACTGCGCTCAGCCAACCGCAAGTTCGAGTCGCGCTTTCGGGCAGTGGAGTGCCTGGCAAACGCGGATAGCAGTGAATTGCAGGACCTGGACGAGGCTGCATTGGATGGCTATTGGCGTCGCGCCAAGGCGGGAAAGACCTGAGTTTGCCTGCCTGTAGCTTGCTTGAGCGGGGTGGGGCAACGGTGTAATGTTGACGTGTTTTGCCTCCGGCCGAGTCGGAGTAAATGCGGCGGAAAGCGAGTCGCCGGAGAGCGCGACAGCGAGAGTCGCAAGGTATCAACAACAAGCGGAGCAGTCGTGCATGAGCGTGCCGGCGTTATCCGAAAGTGGAGAGAGAACATGAAAATCATTTTGCTTGGAGCGCCCGGAGCCGGGAAAGGTACGCAGGCGGAATACCTGCGTGAGAAGTTCGGCATCCCCCAGATATCCACCGGTGACATGCTCCGTGCCGCAGTCAAGGCGGGCTCTCCGCTCGGCCTGCAGGTGAAGTCGGTGATGGATAGCGGCGGTCTCGTCACGGACGAGATCATCATCGCGCTCATCAAGGATCGCATTGGCGAGAGTGACTGCCACAATGGTTTTCTGTTCGATGGGTTCCCTCGCACCATCCCCCAGGCACAAGCGCTCGTTGATGCCGGCATTGAGATCGACGTAGTGCTGGAGATCGATGTGCCGGATGAGGAAATCGTTCGTCGCCTCAGCGGCAGACGCGTGCATCCGGGCTCTGGCCGCATCTACCATATCGACAATAAACCGCCAAAAACTGCCGGAAAAGACGACGTTACCGGTGAGTTGTTGATCCAGCGTGAAGACGACAAGGAGGCCACGGTACGCAAGCGCCTGCAGGTCTATCATCAGCAGACGAAGCCGCTCGTGGACTTCTACAGCGAACTCTCCGCGAAAAAATCCAAGCCGCATTTTGTCACCGTCAGTGGTGTCGGCGACATCGCTGCGATCCGTGACGAACTCAATCGCAAGCTCTCCTGAAGCGCTACGCGCTCACCGCATCGCCGCGAAATTTTCCGCAGCATTCGATACGCGCAAGTGTCGGGGAAAATTTCCGGCGAGCGGTGCTACAAAAAAATCGCTTGTGCATCGTTGGCAAGATTAATTACGATAGCGTTGCTTTCCAGAAAAGCAGTGTGCTAAGGTGCGCGCAAATCGCTTCCTGAACTTATGCAGAACGCACGACTAGGAACTGCAGTAACGAAGAAGCGAAGTAGAAGTAAGCGGTGCGATGAATTTGCCAAGGAGAGTTGCCAAGGAAAGTTGCCGAGGAAAGTTGCCAAGAAAGTAGTAAGGCGATTTCAGCGACAGGCAGCATCACTGAAGCGAGCAACACACATACATCGCAACGTTCGTTACAAGGCAGTAGCGGATACGCACTGAAGATCAGTAAAGCGAATATCAGTGCAGGAAAGGGAAGCAAATGAAGGGAAGCGAATGAAGGGAAGCGAATGAAGGGAAGGCAAGTGCAAGACCCAGTACCTGCACTGTACTGATAGTGCATTAGATGCCGGACCCTGAATGAAGTTGATCTGACCAGAAGACAACAACATTAATAGTAACGCGGCGAAAGTTTACAAGGGCAACACCGGAACATCTGCGACAGACAAGCGGCCCAGGGCTAAAGCCCGGGTAGCTGAAAGAGGGTCTGTTCGGATCGCTGGCCGCAACGGCAGCAAGCGAACCAAGGTGTCAGTCCAAAGCGGCTTCAGTGATCACACTGGGGGCCGCCTTCCCTCCGAAGTAAGGGTAACGGCAGGACAGCGGGGATCCGTTGTGCTGTTTTCGCGTGGTCGGGGATGCCACTCGATGCAGCAGTTGCCTCAGGCTCTGCTGCCTGGGAGCAATTGCCCGCCACCAGATCGTGGCCCGCACCAGGGAAGTGCATTCAGCGGAGTTTGCCCTTGCCGCAGCCAGGCACTTGCCCACTATCAGGAAAAACAAGAACCGAAATCTGAAGTAGATCTGCATAGAGTCGCAGCTGGGGTTATCACGGCGTGGAAAAGCGGCGAGCCGGAATTGATGCCAGGAAGCTGGCAGTAGTAACGCGCATGGTCGCGGCTCTGGCCGCAAAGGCCGGCGAGCGAGCGAATGCCAAGGCCAAGGCAGCTGTCGAGAAGGCAGCTGCCCTGGCCAAAGCTGGAACAGAATGGCGGCTGACAGGGCTCGCATCAAAGCTGCAAGGCTGATGGTGCGGATCGGCAAGCAAGTTCAGCCTGACCAGACTGGTATGTGTAGTTGTAGTTGTAGTTGTAGCAAAGCAGCAAAGAAACCCGAATGGCAGCAGTCAGGCCAGAACGGGCAAAAACGAAAGCAGCAAACCGAAGTTAAATATAGCCGGAGGAAACTCAGAACCATGAAAAAAGCAGCCAAAGCACCGAAGAAGAAAGTAGCCAAGAAAGCAGTTGCCAAGAAAGCTCCTGCCAAGAAAGCAGTAGCGAAGAAGGCACCTGCCAAGAAAGCAGCAGCCAAAAAGGCACCTGCCAAGAAGAAAGCAGTAGCCAAAAAGAAAGCAGCTCCCAAGAAGAAAGCTGCCGCCAAGGCCGCTGGTGCCGCGAAGAAAGTAGCCAAGAAGGCTCCCGCGAAGAAGAAAGCACCTGCCAAGAAGGTAGCAGCGAAGAAGAAAGCTGCTCCCAAGAAGAAAGCAGCTCCGAAGAAAAAAGCAGCAGCCAAGAAAAAAGCGGCTCCCAAGAAAAAAGCCGCAGCCAAGAAAAAAGTAGCTGCCAAGAAGTAAGGGCAGCTGACTGGACCAACGTGGCGCGGGAGAGTTCATCTTTCCCCACTCGTGTTCAGCTTGTAATCCCCCGAAGTCCGCTTCGGGGGATTTTTCGTTTTCGGGTACTAAATCATGGTCACAATCCTGGCACTGGACACTTCAACGGAAGCCTGCTCCTGCGCTCTGGCTCTGGAGGGCGAAATCCACGAGGATTTCGCCGTGATTCCGCGCCAGCATGCCCAGAACATTCTGCCCATGATCCGCGATTTGCTGACCGACAAAGGTCTGGAGTTTGCCGATCTGGATGCCATCGCCTGGGGTCGTGGCCCTGGGTCCTTTACGGGCTTGCGGATTGCGGCAGGTGTCACCCAAGGGATCGCGTTTGCTGCCAACTTGCCTGTCGTCCCGGTCTCTACCCTTGCTGCGCTGGCACTTCAGCACCATGAGTTGCATGGTGACAACAGTATACTGTCCTGCCTCGATGCGCGTATTGATGAGGTGTACTGGGCAGCCTACCGTGTGTGTGACGGCGAACCGGTGTTGGCTGGTGAAGAGCAACTGAGCGCACCGGAACAACTGCCGTCGGATCTTCTGCACCTGGCTTTTCCGGAACGCAGTTTTGCCGTTACCGGTAATGGACTTGTCTACAAGGCGCGTTTCCCGGCCGGGATTCGGGCAATGGCAGGCAGGGAGACTCCTGACCTGTTGCCACGGGCGGCAGCTATTGCCCGCCTTGCGATAATGGAGTTCAATCGTGGTCGCGTCGTTTCCGCTGACTTGGTGCAACCGCTCTATTTGCGGGACAAGGTTACCCACTCCTGACCATGGCCGAATTTGATCTGGTGCGCGCGACCTTTCTCGCGCTGTTGCAAGGGTTCACCGAATTCCTGCCCGTCTCAAGCTCCGCCCACCTGATCTTGCCTGCAGCGCTGTTGGGCTGGGCGGATCAGGGCCTGGCCTTCGACGTAGCGGTTCACCTTGGGACCCTCTTTGCTGTAATCCTGTATTTTCGTAGTGACTTGTTCGCCATTGCACGCGGCATGCTGCTGCAGCTCACCCAAGGCCAGGAATCCGACGATAGTCGCCTGGGTTGGTTTCTGCTCGTGGCAACTGTTCCTGTGCTGATTGCTGGTTTTCTGCTTAAGGACATTGCGGAGACTTTGTTGCGAGAGGTTTGGATACTGACCGCGACAACCCTCGTGTTCGGCCTGCTGCTGTGGGTGGCAGATCGCAAACCTCACCAGTCCGGCACCTTGCAGAGTCTGACCTGGCGCAGTGTGTTGCTGATTGGTTTCGCACAGGTGCTGGCGCTGATTCCGGGCACCTCGCGCTCCGGCATCACCACTACCGCTGCGTTGTTCTGCGGTCTCGATCGCGCATCCGCTTCGCGTTTCTCTTTCCTGCTGTCGATACCGGTGATCGCTGGTGCGGCATTGCTGTTGATGATCGACTTGCTGCAGCAGGCACAAGTGGATTGGGGTGGTTTGCTTTATGCGTTGGTGGTTGCCATGGTTACGGCGTTTGCCTGTATCCACTGGTTCCTCAACATCATCAATCGCGTTGGCTTCCTGCCCTTTGTGATCTACCGGCTGCTGCTGGGACTCGTGCTGTTGTTCGGGTTCGTGCTGTAGCCCTCCCGAGGATAATCCCATGGACCGTTTGCAAGTTCTCGACATCGAGCAAGCCTGTACCAGGCTCATCAACCAGTTTGCCGTGTGCAACGATGCGGGGCGTTTCAATGAGCTGGTAGATCTGTTCACGGCGGACGGCCGCTATGCACGTCCGATCGCGCCGGAAGTCTTCATCACAGGCAGAGCCGACATTCTGGCTTCGTTTGAAGCGCGTCCCCAGGACCGCGTGGGTCGCCATCTGATCACCAACATCGTCATCGACGTGCTGGATTCAACACATGCCCGCGGGTTCTGCTATGTCACCCTGTACAGTGGCAGTAGCGGACACAAGGCGGAAAAGTTCGGGCTGCAGGCACAGGCCTCGCAATTCATCGGGGAGTACGCCGATCGCTTCGAGCTTACGCCGCAGGGCTGGAAGTTTGTCGAGCGCAAGGGCTGCATCATCTTCACCACCTGAGCAATCCAGATCTCAGCGGTAGTTCAGCTCCAGCTTGAGCCCGTTGGGATCATTCAGGAACAGTTGCACGAGACCGATGCCCGGCACGTCGTTGCGCTCGTAGCTGATACAACGGGCCTGCAGCCGATCAATCATCTCCTGCACATCATTGCCATTGAATGCCACGTGGTCGAACACACCGGTGCTGGGCGCCCGGGTCGTCACGGGAATGCCAAGGCGGTTCGAGTGAGCGGTGTAGGTGTCCCAGTCCGCGATATGGATTACCGGGATAGCACCGAGGTAGAGCCAGTACCCCAGAAATTCCAGTTCCGGCCGGAAACCTTCCTGGAAATCCAGCACATCGCGGTAGAAATCGCGCGTGGCATCAACGTCATCGGTCATGACCAGGAAATGTTCCAGCAGTTGTAGCGGCATGGCAGGTCCTTTGGGCAGTGGCGCAAATGGATGAAGGATAGGCCCCGGGCAGTGGCAGCACAATCTGTCCGGCGCTTGTGTTTGAAGATTCGTTGCGGCAGGCTGCTGGCAGAGCGCTATCGGGACATCATTGGGCCAGCGGGAGGCGGAGTGCGCATAGTCTGTGCCTGGGAATTGGGTGGGTCTCTGGGGCATCTTGCCCGCCAGGCGACCATCGCACGGGAGTTGTTGCAGTCGGGGCACGAAGTATCAATAGTGGTGCGGGATACTGGCTCTGTTCGCGGTTTCGTGGAAGGGTTGCCGGTTGCAATACTTCAGGCTCCCGTGTTCTTTGGGCGCTTGAGGATGAATCGTCCTCAGCTGTGCCAGGCAGAACTGTTGCAGTTGTCCGGCTATCGGGATGCTGCCAGCTTGTGGCCCTTGTGGCAGGCCTGGTGTCAGCTCCTGCGACTGACTCGTGCGGAACTGGTGATTGCAGACCATGCTCCCACCGCCTTGCTCGCCGCGCACAGCCTGGGCTTGCCAGTGCTGGCGACCGGCAACGGTTTTCTGCTGCCGGAGGCGGGAGAGCCCTTGGTGGACTGGCGGCCATTTCCTGCCAATGATGACCTCGTCCTCCAGCGTGAACGTGAAGTCCTGAGCGTCATCAACAGTTTGCTGCTGCCAGAACAGCATTTGCAGCAGTTGTCGGAGCTGTATCGCTGCCAGCGCGTCATTATCAATACTTTTTCCGAACTGGATCCCTATGCTGTGGTCCGCCAGTGCGCAGACTATTGCATCAGCAATCCGCAACACTTTTCCCTGCGCCAGCAGTTTGTGCACAAAGATGTGCCTCATGTGGTCGCTTATCTGCACCCCGCTTATTCGCGGCTGCGCGAACTTTGTGAAGGCCTGGCAGCTTGTCCTGCCGATGTGGTGGTGGTGTGTCCGGGCGCTGATCCGGAGCAGCTGGGGGGCCTCAGGGGTCCTCGATTCACGTTGACCCGGGAGCTTACCGATCTCGATGCGACCATCGTCGCCAGTGACCTCTTCATCGGCCATGGGGCGTTGGGGACGCTTACCCAATGCCTACGCCACGGCAAGCCGATGATGTTGCTGCCGAGGCAGGTGGAGCAGCTCAGCAACGCAATGCGTGTACAGAGACTCGGCATCA
>JBIIWP010000093.1:0-12866 GCA_044338855.1 Pseudohongiellaceae bacterium
CTGGGTACCGGCTTCGGACCGCAGCCGTGCACTGGCAGCGCGCATTCCCCAGCCATGGTTTTTCGTCGGCATCATCCACACTTTCCTGTCGACAGTGTCGGGCGGCGGCGGACTGATGCAGTCACTGATGGTCAACAGTACGCTGAGCAAACAGGCCATGGTCGGCACCATCGCCGGCACCCTGCTGTTCATGGCCGTTTTCAAGTCGGTGGGATACCTGCTGGCAGGTTTCGACTACAGCCCCTATTTGCCGATGATAGGACTGTGCTGGTTGATGGGCATTGCCGGCACATCGTTGGGATCCTGGCTACTGGACTCGCTGCCGGACCAGTTCTTCCGCAGACTGATCAAGGTTTCGGTAACGATTTTCGCGCTGCGTCTTTTTTGGCAGGCTTCGCAGCTGCTTTTGGCTTCCTGACACGCGGTAGATCAACCACATCCTCGGCGCGATCAGCGATATCGCCCTTGTCGGGCGTTACGGGATCGGGCTCCACCGGCATGGCGTGCAAGCGATAGATTTCCTTCAACAAGGCGTTGATCTCCTGCGACCGTGAACGCTGCTTGATGCCGAAGGTCTCGAACAGGCGCTGGCTGTTAAGCACCGTGTTGGGGATATAGGGCAATTGCACAGGCAGCTTGGTGATTTGCAGCGTCCCCAGCAGAGCACCCAACTCGGCATCGTACTTGGCAGCTTCCTGCAGGAAAGCTTCGACGAAATGGTCCTGGCTCATCGGCTGCAGGGAGCAGTAATGGTAGGTACCCCACAATTCCGCCGCACAGTCCACCTGGCGCGCAATTGCCAGGAGCACCCGCGCCGCATCGGCAGCGGGGGTTGGACTGAAGCGGTGATTGACGATTTCCAGCCGACCACTCTGCTGCTTGCATTGATCGATATGGCGCAGGAAGAAATCCGGCTTCTCGCGGCTGAACAGCCAGTCCGTGCGCAGGATTACATGATGCGGCTGCATGTCGCGGATGGCGCGCTCGCCATACCACTTGCTCATGCCGTAGCGACTGACCGGATTGGTAAGGTCGTCTTCGCCGTAGGGATGGACCTTTTGGCCATCGAACACGAATGATGAGGAATGATGCAGCAATGGCACTTCAAGGTGCCGGCACACTTCCGCGAGGATGGAGACGCCCTGCGAATTGACGATGTCGCACTCCCGTGCGGCAGCGGCATCGAATTCGGCCTTCTCCAGATTGGAGAAGGTGGCAAGGTTGACGACCTGATCCGGCCGCACGGCGTTGATGGCCTTGATGACGTCATTCTTGCGCAGCAGGTCGAGCTCCTGCACATCGATGGCATGGAACTCGACTTGCCGGCTCTGCAACAGCTGCACGAGAGCACGGCCCAGCAGACTGTTTGCACCCAATACCAGCAATTTCACGTCAGAACGGGATGTCGTCGTCGAAATCGTCCATGCCTTGCGGCGGGGGCGCCGGCTGCTGGTTGCGGGGCGCACCACCACTGTTGCTGCCGCCGTTGCCGCCACCGCTGTTGCGCTGCTGCGCAGGTTGCGACGGCTGGTAGGAACCGCCGCCTTCACCACCGGCGCCGCCGCGGCCATCCAGCATCTGCATCTCGCTCGCGATGATCTCGGTGGCATAGCGCTTCACGCCGTCCTGTTCCCAGGAACGGGTGCGCAGACTGCCTTCCACGTAGATCTTGGAGCCTTTCTTGATGTACTCAGCCACGATCTCGGCCAGGCGCTGGTAGAACACCACACGGTGCCACTCGGTGCGCTCCTGCTGCTCGCCGTTATTCTTGTCCTTCCAGGTCTCGGAAGTGGCGATGCTGAGGTTGGTGACAGCCCCACCATTGGGCATGTAGCGGGTCTCGGGGTCCTGCCCTACGTTGCCCACCAGAATCACTTTGTTGATGCCTCTGCTTGCCACACTCACCTCCGCCTATTCTGCAATCTAGTCTTATGATTTATTTGGATATTTCATGAACCCCCGGGCTTGGCCCGAGACCCCGGCGCCACTGCCTTTGGCAGCCCGCTGAACGAACTGCAGTCTAGCACCAAATGGACATTTCGTTGGATTCTCTTTGCCTGTCAGCGTGACCCTCACGAGAGTGGTCAGAGTGGGACTTTTGCAGAGTTGCTGCAGCAACTTCGTGGGTGGCCTGCGCCGGACCCGAGGCGCGCGAAATCCCTTGAATGAATACCAGCAAAAGTCCGACCGGCTTGGGCCATGCCACTATCCAGAGCGTATAATGTCCGGCTGGAAAAGTTTTGCCCTCCAGCCCGGAATCCCATGGAAAATATCGTTGTACGCGGGGCTCGCACCCACAATCTCAAGAACATCGACATCACCATTCCGCGCGACAAGCTCGTGGTGATCACCGGTCTGTCCGGCTCGGGCAAGTCCTCGCTCGCGTTCGATACGCTGTATGCCGAAGGACAGCGTCGTTACGTGGAGTCGCTGTCAACCTACGCCCGCCAGTTCCTGTCGATGATGGAGAAGCCCGACATCGACCAGATCTCCGGCTTGTCGCCCGCCATTTCCATCGAACAGAAATCGACCTCGCATAATCCCCGCTCCACTGTAGGTACCATCACGGAGATCTACGACTACCTGCGCCTGCTGTTTGCACGCGTGGGTGATCCCTACTGTCCAGAGCACAAGCAGAAGCTGGCAGCACAGACTGTGAGCCAGATGGTGGATCAGGTGCTGGCACTACCTGAAGGCAGCTCGTTGATGCTGCTGGCACCAGTGATCCGTGACCGCAAGGGCGAACACCTGCACGTGTTCCACGACCTCAAGAGCAACGGGTTTATCCGTGCGCGTGTGGACGGCATCGTGGTGGAGCTCGACTTTCCACCGGAACTGGAAAAGAACAAGAAGCACACCATCGAGGTGGTCGTGGACCGCTTCAAGGTGAAGCCCGACATGCAGCAGCGCCTGGCCGAGTCATTCGAGACCGCCCTGTCCATTGCTGGCGGCATCGCCATTGTTGCGCCATTGAAGGAGGGCGAAAGTGCTGAGCTGATCTTTTCTTCATTGTTCGCCTGTCCCGTCTGCGGCCACAGCATCGCCGAACTGGAGCCGCGCCTGTTCTCGTTCAACAACCCTGCAGGTGCCTGCGAAAGCTGTGATGGCCTCGGGCTCAAGCAGTTCTTCGACGAAAAGCGCGTGGTGATTGACGACAGCCTGTCATTGGCAGAAGGCGCCATCCGTGGCTGGGACCGTCGCAACATCTACTACTTCCAGATGCTGAAGGCGCTCTCTGACCATTATGGCTTTGCCGTGGACACTCCATTCAACGAACTGATCGCCAAGCACCGCAAGGTAATCCTGCACGGCAGCGGCAAGGACGAGATCAATTTCAGCTTCGTCAACGAGCGCGGTGACCGCGTCAAGCGCAAGCATGCCTTCGAGGGCATCCTGCCCAACATGGAGCGTCGCTATCGCGAGACTGATTCGCAGATGGTGCGTGAGGATCTTTCCAAGTTCCTCAGCTCGCATCACTGTCCCGAATGCGAGGGTACGCGTCTGCGGCGGGATGCACGCAATGTACTTATCGACGGACGCAACCTGCCAGCCATCACCAACATGACGATCGGCAATGCCGCGCACTATTTCACGGAATTGAAGTTCATCGGCAAGAAGGCAAGCATCGCGGAAAAGATCCTCAAGGAAATCGAGGACCGTCTGCGTTTCCTGGTGGATGTTGGCCTAAACTACCTCACGCTGAGCCGCAGTGCGGAAACGCTGTCGGGCGGTGAAGCGCAGCGCATCCGCCTCGCCAGCCAGATAGGGGCCGGCCTGGTCGGCGTGATGTACATCCTCGACGAGCCCTCGATCGGCTTGCACCAGCGCGATAACGACCGCTTGCTGAGCACGCTGAAGCACCTGCGCGACATCGGCAATACCGTGATCGTGGTGGAGCACGACGAGGACGCCATCCGCAGTGCAGACCACGTTGTGGATATCGGCCCGGGCGCCGGTGTACACGGCGGTCGCATCGTGGCACAGGGCACACCGGAGGACATCATTCGCAATCCCGCGTCACTGACGGGTCGCTACCTCAACGGCACCGAGCGCATCGAAATACCGACCAAGCGCCACGCCCCCGATCCGGAGAAGAAGCTGGTACTGCACGGGGCCCGGGGCAACAACCTCAAGAACGTAACACTGGAACTGCCCCTCGGCATCATGACCTGTGTCACCGGTGTCAGCGGCTCCGGCAAGTCCACGCTGATCAACAATACGCTGTTCCCCATAGTGGCCACCCTGCTGAACGGCGCCACCACCCTGCAGCCTGCAGCCTACGACTCCGTCGACGGCCTCCAGTTTCTCGACAAGGTCGTGGACATCGACCAAAGCCCCATCGGCCGCACGCCGCGCTCGAATCCCGCCACCTACACGGGCATATTCACGCCGGTGCGGGACTTGTTTGCCGGCACGCAGGAATCGCGTACGCGCGGATATCAGCCAGGTCGCTTCAGCTTCAACGTGAAGGGCGGCCGCTGTGAGGCCTGCCAGGGCGATGGCGTGGTTAAGGTGGAGATGCACTTCCTGCCCGACGTCTACGTCAGCTGCGACGTGTGCAAGGGCAAGCGTTACAACCGCGAAACACTGGAGGTGAAGTACAAGGGCAAGAACATCCAGGAAGTGCTGGAGATGACCATCGAGGACGCGCGTGAGTTCTTCGACCCTGTGCCGATGATCGCGCGCAAGCTCCAGACCTTGATCGATGTGGGGCTCAGCTACATCAAGCTTGGCCAGAGCGCCACCACGCTGTCGGGTGGCGAGGCCCAGCGCGTGAAGCTGGCGCGCGAGCTGTCCAAGCGCGACACGGGACAGACGCTTTACATCCTCGATGAACCTACCACCGGCCTGCACTTCCACGACACCAAGCAACTGCTGACCGTGCTGCACAAGCTGCGCGACGAGGGCAACACCATCGTCGTGATCGAGCACAACCTCGACGTGATCAAGACGGCGGACTGGCTCATCGACCTCGGCCCTGAAGGCGGCGATGGTGGTGGCGAGATCATTGCGGAGGGTACACCGGAACAGGTGGCGGGCATGGCCCGGTCGCATACCGGGCGCTATCTCAAGAAGCTCCTGAAAGCCAAACGCGCTGCAGCCTGATGCGCCGGCTGCGTCCTTGTGGCAAGCTGGCTGCCAGGAGCGTCGCGGCATGACTTTTTTCAAGATAACCAGCGTACTGTTGCTGCTGGCCCTCGGGGCAGCGGGCGCGACTGCTGTGCTGGTCATCGATCCGGTGCCGCTGGTGACCGAGAGCAGCACGCTCACCCCTACGGAACTGCGCCGGGCGCGCCAGTTCATTCGCAGCGTGCTGATGGCCAGCCGCAATGCGGAGCGCCCCACGCGTCTCAGCGTCAGTGAATCCGATACTGAAGTACTGCTGGCGCAGGTGCTTGGCAACCTGCATGGTGGAGATGCGGACGTCGAGTTCACCAGAGGCAGACTGCGCTTGCGCCTGACAGCAGCCTTGCCGGCCAGCCGGCTTGGTCGCTATGCCAACCTGGAATTCACGCTGTTGCAGCTGGGCGATCAACTCGTGCTGGATCAATTCCGTCTCGGCAGACTCGAATTGCCGGGCTGGATGGCGGATCCGTTGCTGCAATTCGGCCATGCCAAGCTGCAACAGCAGCTGCCGGAATACTCCATGCTGCTGAACTCCATCTCTGGTTTTGTGTTCACGGAGCAAGCGCTGGAACTGACCTATATGCTTACGCCGGAGACCTTTGGGCATTTATCGGCCAAGGGCAGTGAGTTACTGCTGTCACCGGAGCTGAGCAACCGGCTGCAGGCGCATGCCAGCTTCCTCGCCGCGTTGGAAGCAGAACTGGCTCCAACGCTGGATGCGCGCAGCAACATCTCATTGGCGCAGGTGCTGGGGCCCATGTTCCGCTTTGCCGCCAGTCGTGGTGGCGATGCCGGCGAGGAGAATCGCGCTGCCTTGCTGGTGCTCGCCCTGCACCAGATGGATATGAACCCGGTGCACTTGCTGCAAGGAGCCACCCCTCCTGGCGGTGCCACACGTCGTGCGCGCTTCACCCTGTACCAGCGACGCGATTATGCCCAGCACTTCCTGGGCTCGGCTGTGCTGGCAGTGAGCGTCGAGCCAGGACTTGCCGATACCATCGCACTGCTGAAGGAGATGGACGATTCGCAGGAGGGTGGCAGCGGCTTCAGCTTCACGGACCTGGCGGCCGACATGGCTGGTATCCGCTTTGGTGAAGCAGCAGTGACTGATACGGCCTCAGCCACGCGTGTGCAAGCCCTGCTGGGCAGCAATGAAAAGGAGGAATTCTTCATGCTCGACGTGCGCGGCCTGCCCGAGTTCCTTACCGAAGCGGAGTTCAGCAGCAGCTACGGCACGGCTGGCAGCCCTGCCTACAAGGCAATCGAGGCCTTCATCGCACGCGGAATCGATACCACGCCACTCTACAGTGCCATCGGCTACTGACCCTGCGATTCAGGCCTGCTCGTACTGCATCAGGCGTACCGCTTGAAGCACACATTCCGGCGTGATGCTGGCAATGCCGATGAAATCATCGCCGCAGTAAACCCGCAACGGCTGTTCCTGTGGCCCGCCGACTACATGCACAATCTGCCCTTGGCGCAAGCGACGCCGCTGCTCTGCGTCGATGGCAAAGCGCGGCAGGCTCGCGATAGCCTCATCGGCAGGTATCAGCAACGCATCCAGTGCATCCAGCGAACTCCCCTGCAACGCATCCAACGTGTGTACCTCGGCCAGAGTGAATGGCCCGGCCTTGCAACGCCGCAACGCCGTGATGTGGGCGCCACAGCCAATACTGTGCCCGATATCCTCGGCCAGCGTGCGGATGTAGGTACCCTTGCTGCAATAGACTTCGATAACCAGTACGGGGCTCTGCCAGTCCAGCAGGCGTATCGAGTAGATGGTGATGGTGCGCAATTTTGAGCGAATCTCCTTGCCCGCCCGCGCCAGCTTGTACAGCGGCACGCCATCCTGCTTCAGTGCGGAGTAGGCTGATGGCTCCTGCGCGATATCGCCCACAAAGGCAGCCAGCACGGCCTCGATATCGGTCTGATCCAATTCCGGTACTGGCATACTGCCAGTCGACTCACCCTGTGAGTCACCAGTAGCCGTAGTTGCACCGAGCAGCACGTGCGCGACATAGCCTTTGTCAGCATCCAGCAGGTATTGACTGACCTTGGTTGCTTCACCCAGACAGATGGGTAATACGCCGGTCGCAAGGGGATCGAGGCTGCCGGTATGGCCGGCTTTTTCGGCGTTGTAGAGGCGTTTGACCTTCTGCAGCAGCTGGTTGGAGCTCATGCCCCCGGGCTTGTCCAGCACGACGATACCGTCAATTCGCCTGCCTTTCGGCTGCTTCGCCATGAGTGCTTAACCTGCCTTGTACCAGATGGCGTCAGCGATCCGGGGAGGACTGGCCGCCAGCATCTTCCACGGGAGCCTCGGGATTGCTCTCTGTGGTAAACGGGTGATTTGCTGCATCCTGCGCCACGGCTTCGTCGATAAGAGCCGACAACATGCGACCCCGTTCCACGGTCTCGTCGTAGATGAAACGCAGGCGTGGTGTAGTGCGGAGGTTGATGTTCTTCGCCAGCAGGCTGCGCAGCAAACCACTGGCATGGTTAAGGGCAGCAACACTGTCCTTGACCTCTGTACCAAGCACCGTGACATAAATATCGGCATGACTGAGGTCACGACTGACGCGCGCACCTACCACAGACACCATGCCGAGGCGCGGATCACGCAGCTCGCCACGGATCAGCCTGGCAAGCTCCTGGCAGATCTCGTCACCGATACGGCCGAGGCGGTTGGAAGTTTTAGGCATCAGCTCGACTCTGGATTGTGTTGCACAGAGGATGACACGCGCTTACAGGCTGCGTGCCACCTCGGTACGGGTATAAACCTCGATCTTGTCGCCTACGCGCACGTCCGTGTAGTTCTTCACACCAATACCGCACTCCATGCCCATACGTACCTCAGCGGCCTCGTCCTTGAAACGACGCAGCGATTCAAGTTCACCTTCATAGATCACAACGTCGTTACGCAGCACGCGGATCGGCTTGTTGCGGTACACAGTACCCTCGATCACCATGCTGCCGGCGATGGCGCCGTACTTGGGCGAGTTGAAGATGTCGCGCACTTCGGCAACGCCCACGATTTCCTCGCGCACTTCGGGTGCCAGCATGCCGCTGAGCACGGCCTTCACATCGTCGATGAGGTTGTAGATGATGCTGTAGTAGCGCAGCGGCAGACCGGCATTCTCCAGCAGGGTTTTGGATGACTTGTCGGCGCGCACGTTGAAACCGATGACAGTGGCCTTGGAGGTTTCGGCGAGCTGGGCATCCGTTTCGGAAATACCACCCACGCCAAAGCCTACGATGTTTACCGCAACCTCGGTGTTGCCGAGGCCGTTGAGGGCCGCCATGATGGCTTCGAGCGAGCCACGCACATCGGCCTTCAGCACGATGTTCATCACCTGCTTGCTGTCCTTGCCCATGGTGGCAAACAGACTTTCAGCCTTGATGGCCTGCTGCCTGGCGATCATGCCCTCGCGGTGACGATGCATGCGGAACTCGGCCACTTCACGTGCTTTCTTCTCGCTTTCCACCACGATGAAATCGTCGCCCGCTTCGGGCGTGCCATTGAGGCCAAGGATTTCCACCGGGATGGAAGGGCCAGCGCCCTTGGTTTGTTTGCCATTCTCGTCCAGCATGGCGCGCACGCGGCCGTATTCGTGGCCACACAGCACGATATCGCCGAGCTTCAGGGTGCCGTTCTGCACCAGCACGGTGGCCACCGGGCCGCGACCCTTGTCGAGACTGGATTCGATTACCACGCCCTTGGCAGGACAGTCGATAACGGCCTTGAGTTCCAGCAGCTCTGCCTGCAGCAACACGGATTCGAGCAGCTCATCGATGCCCTGGCCGGTATGGGCCGACACTTCGACGAATTGGGTGTCGCCACCCCAGGCTTCGGAGATGAGGCCATGCTGGGACAGCTCGCTTCTCACGCGCTCGGGATCGGCACTCTCCTTGTCTATCTTGTTTACAGCCACCACGATCGGCACGTTGGCAGCGCGCGCGTGCTGGATGGCTTCCACCGTCTGCGGCATCACGCCGTCATCGGCCGCCACCACGAGGATGACGATGTCGGTAGCCTTGGCACCGCGCGAACGCATCGCGCTGAACGCGGCGTGGCCGGGGGTGTCGAGAAAGCTGACCATGCCGCGCTCGGTCTGCACATGGTAGGCACCGATGTGCTGCGTGATGCCGCCGGCCTCACCTTCGGTGACGCGGGTCTTGCGGATGTGGTCGAGCAGTGAGGTCTTGCCGTGGTCGACGTGACCCATGACGGTAACAACCGGTGCACGCGGGACTTCTTCACCTTCGTACTTGATGGATTCGACGAGATCATCCTCGATAGCCGTGGAGGAAATGGTTTTGGCCTTGTGGCCGAGCTCTTCTACCAGAAGCACGGACGTATCCTGGTCGAGCACATGGTTCAGTGTCGCCATCACACCCATCTTCATGAGGGTCTTGATGAGTTCGCCGGATTTCAGCGACATGCGCTGGGCAAGATCACCCACAGTAATCGCTTCGGGCACTTCAATCTCGCGCGAGATGAACTCCGGCGGCTTCTCGAACTGATGCTGCTTGGACTGACCGAGCTTCTTGCGGCCGCGACGGCGTCCGCCATCCGTATCGTCCTCGTCCAGAATGAAGTCGTCAGGCGAGCGCACACCCTTGAACTTCTTGGGTGGAACTTCCTTTTCCTTCTTCTTGGAAACAGGCTTTCTTTCTTCAGCCTCTTCCTCGCGGGTCTTGCCCTTGATCGTACCCTTGCGGGGATCTGCCTTGGGCTCGGCAGCCTTGGCATCCGGTTTGGCGGCGTCGGACTTGCCGGCAGCGCCACTTCTGGATGAATCGGAAGAAGGTTTGAGTGCGGCGCGTGCTTTCGCGGCTTCCTCACGCTTCAGGCGCTCAGCCTCTTCCTGGGCCTTCTGCTCGGCCATCTGCAGCTCTTTCTCGGCAGCCTCTTTCGCCGCTTCTTCCACACTGCGTTTTACGTAAGTGCGCTTCTTGCGCACTTCCACACTGACGGATTTGCTGCGACCCTGATTGTCGGAGGTCTTGAGAGTTTCGACGGTCTTGCGCTTCAGGGTGATCTTGCGCGGCGCAGTATCACCGCCAGAGCTGTCGCCATGCCGGCTCTTCAGGAAGGCAAGCAGGCTGGAACGCTGCTCATTGGTAATCGTGTCGGCAGCCTCGGTCTGGGGCAAGCCAGCCTCCTTGATCTGCTCAAGCAGGCGCTCAATGGGCACACCCACCATTCTCGCCAAATCATTGATGCTCAAATCTGCCATTCCTAACTCCTGGGGACCTTGCTTTCTCTTGTCCTGACCGTTGCCTGCGCTTCAACAGGCACTTTTGCATCGTCTTACTGCGTCTCGTTGGCGAACCAGGGAGCGCGTGCGGCCATGATCAGCTGGCCGGCTTTTTCCTCTTCCATTCCATCGAGTTGCATCAGCTCATCGATGGACTGTTCAGCGAGGTCTTCCATCGACTTGACGCCAATGCCCGCCATCGCCAGGGCGAGTTTGGTAGTCATGCCTTCCATACTCAACAGGTCTTCGGCAATGCCCGCCTGGTTGATGGTTTCCTCTGACGCGATGGCCTTGGTCAGCAGTGCATCCTTCGCACGATTACGCAGTTCTTCGGCAATCTCCTCGTCGAAGTCCTGGATCTGGGCGATCTCCTCGAGGGGCACATAGGCGATTTCCTCAAGCGACGTAAAGCCTTCCTGGGCGAGGATATCGGCGACTTCCTCGTCGACATCCAGTGCTTCCATGAAAATCTGGATGACGCTGGCGCTTTCCTGCAACTGCTTGTCGGCGGCCTTTTCTTCACTCATTACGTTGACGGACCAACCGGTCAGCTCGGCGCACAGGCGAACGTTCTGGCCATTGCGACCGATGGCCTGGGCCAGGTTTTCTTCAGCCACAGCGACATCCATGGTGTGGTTGTCTTCATCCACCACGATCGAGGCGACTTCGGCCGGCGCCATGGAGTTGATGACGAGCTGGGCGGGATTGTCGTCCCACAGGATAATGTCGATGCGCTCGTTGGCCAGTTCGCCACTGACAACCTGTACACGCGAGCCGCGCATGCCGACGCAGGCACCGATCGGATCGATGCGTTTGTCATTGGTCTTTACGGCAATTTTGGCGCGCGAACCCGGGTCGCGGGCAGCGGCCTTGATCTCGATTATTTCTTCGGAGATCTCGGGTACTTCAATCTTGAACAGTTCGATCAGCATCTGTGGCGAGGTGCGGCTCAGCAGCAGCTGCGGTCCGCGCAGTTCACTGCGGACTTCCACCAGCAGCGCACGTACGCGGTCATTGATGCGGAAAGACTCACGCGGAATCATGTTCTCGCGCGGCAACAGGCCTTCAGCATTGTTGCCGAGATCCACTATCACGTTGTCGCGCGTGACTTTCTTGACGGTAGCAGAGATGAGCTTGCCGACGCGGCTGGCGTACTCCGAGACCACGAGTTCGCGCTCTGCCTCGCGCACTTTCTGCACGATGACCTGCTTGGCGGTCTGGGCGGCAATGCGACCGAACTCGACGTTGTCGATCTTTTCGCGGTGCACGTCACCGGCCTTCAGTTCCGGATTGATTTCGTGTGCTTCTTCCAGCGTGAACTGCGAACCCAGCAGCGCCATCTCTTCGTCTGGAACCACAGCCCACATGCGGTACGTTTCATAGTTGCCGGTAGCCCGATCAATGACCACTTCACAATCGATCTCTTCGTCGATATAGCGCTTTTTGGTGGCAGAAGCCAACGCCGACTCGATTGCCTTGAAAATAACTTCACGCGACACGCCTTTCTCGTTGGAAACGGCGTCTGCCACCAGAAGGATTTCTTTGTTGTTCATAAGCGTGCCACCTATGTCTTCCTGATTTACCAATACCGGCTGTTGTTGTTCTGGTCCTGTCCACCTGGGCAGACTAGGCTGTTTCAGCCACAATGTTTGCTTTCTCGATCAACTCGATGGGAAAGACCAGCTTGTCTTCACCCACCAGCAATACCACTTCGTTGTCTTCTACTGCACCGAGGCGCCCCTGGAAATTGCGGCGACCCTCAAAATTCTCTGTCAGCCTGAGCTTGGCCATGTAGCCTGCATACTGGCGATACTGCGCTATCGTGAACAACATGCGATCGACGCCGGGCGAGGAAACTTCCAGCGTGTACTCATTGCTGATGGGATCCTCTACATCAAGCAGGCCACTGACCTGCCGGCTGGCTTCAGCGCAATCCTCAACGTTGATGCCACCTTCTTTCTCGATATATATCCGCAGCAGCGTGTGCTTGCCCTGGCCAAGGTACTCGACACCCCACAACTGCAGGCCCATGGCATTGAGCACGGGCTCAACCATGTCGCGGACAAGTTCAGCTCGCGTTGCCATGTACATCTCCCTCGATCACAAACAAAAAATGGGCACCAGGCCCACTTCATTGCTCACTGCTGCACTCTTTTTAACCACAACCGTAACCACAACCATCACAGCAAACGTTTCTGCCGCAAATAAAAAGCCCCTAAAAAGGGGCCTTTGGGTTACTGCTGCCACCGGCGCCCGAGCGATGCTGTGCATCAGCTCTATCCGGCCTTGTTCATTCGGATTGCATTCTAAAAATGGTAGCGGGGGCAGGATTTGAACCTACGACCTTCGGGTTATGAGCCCGACGAGCTGCCAGACTGCTCCACCCCGCATCAAACCGGTGTATCCGACAAGGGCGCAGATTATAGGAACCTGCCCCTGTACGGTCAACCTAAGAATGAGCTTGTTCTGCTCATTTTT
>JBIIWP010000094.1:0-12824 GCA_044338855.1 Pseudohongiellaceae bacterium
GAGGAGCTTTGCAAGCGGTTCAATGCGCGCCTGCTTCGCGATTTTGAGGGTACCAGTCTCGATGCCATCCGACAGATGGTTTACATGGAGATGGGTGTAGCCTTTCTACCGGGTCTGTATGTCCGTTCGGAGATACGAGACCGCGACGAACTGAAGGTCCTGACCATCGAAGGCGAGCAGATTTACCGCGTGCATGCGCTGGCCTGGCGCAACACCTCTCCACTGCGCACGTTCTTCCGCAACCTGGGGGTGTTCTTCCAGAAGATCAGCAAGCAGCAGTTCGGCGACGACGTGATACTGCAATAAGCCAGACAGGACAGGTGCGGGATGAAGTTTGAATCACCCTATTTCGCGGCCGTGGATCTTGGATCCAACAGCTTCCACATGATCATCGCGCGCGTGCAGGACGGTTCTGTCGAGATCATTGATCGCGAAAAGGAGATGATCCAGCTGGCCCGCGGCATCAACGCCGAAGGCTATCTGCGCCAGGATGCGCAGCAACGAGCCATGGCCTGCCTTACGCGCTTTGCCGAGCGGCTGCGGCATATTCCGGGGCACCAGATCAGGGCCGTTGGGACCAAGACCTTGCGCAGTACGCGCCAGCCCAAACAGTTCCTCAAGGAAGCGGAGAAGGCCTTGGGCGTGCCGATCCAGATCATCTCAGGCTATGAGGAAGCTCGCCTCGTCTATGCCGGGTTGGCACATTCCGTGACAAACGACCACGCACAGCGCCTTGTTGTGGACATCGGCGGCGGCAGCACCGAGATCATCATCGGCAAGGACTACGAGCCGATGGTGCTCGAGAGCCTCGCCATGGGCTGCGTAACCTACACCGAGGAATACAAGGGCAGCGCAGGCAAACTTACTATCTCTGCCTTCAATCAGGCCTACCTGGCGGCCTGTGCAGAACTGGAATCGGTGCGCAAGATTTACCTGAAGGCTGGCTGGCAGATTGCCTATGGCACCTCGGGCACGGTCCGAGCCATCGCCGACCTTGTGCAGGGACGGGACGGTGGAGCTGTTATAACGGCTGCATCAATAGAGTGGTTGAGTCGCGAGATATTCAACAACAAATCGACCTTCAACGATTTGCCGAGCCTGCGGCGCTCCGTGTTACCGGCTGGCCTTGCAGTCCTCAAGGCAGTGTTCGATCAGCTGAAGGTAGACAAGTTGCATGTGGGGGATGCTGCCCTCAAGGAAGGGCTGCTGTACGACAGCATAGGACGACTCAGCGATCACGACTCGCGCATCGAGACTGTGCGCAAGTTGCAGGAAAAGAACCAGATTGATATGGATCAGGCGACGCGTGTGGAAAAAACCGCGCTGGCCCTTTGGCAACAGATCGAAGGCCCACCCTTGCCTGGGGTGTCGCGCACCAAAGTGCTCAGCTGGGCCGCGCGCCTGCACGAGATTGGCATGAGCGTTTCACATTCAAGTCATCATCATCATGGCTACTATATCCTGCGCAACAGTGACCTGGCGGGCTTCGGTCGCTACGAGCAGTACATTCTGGCCAATCTGGTGCGCGCCCAGCGCAAGGGTCTTTATGCAGGCAAGTTCGAGGATCTGGACGAACTGACGATGGACGCGCTGGTGCCACTCATCGTTTGCCTGCGCATTGCCGTAGTACTGCATAGACGCCGCGAGGATCTGGACGTAGTGCCAAAGCTGGAACTCAGAAGCAAGGTGTATCACCTTGCGTTCCGCCGGAGATGGCTCGCGGACCATCCGCTCACCCTCGACGGGCTGGAGCAGGAGAAGGACCATTACGATTCACTCGGCATCAGCCTGGCTCTGGAGTAATCGCCTTGGACCAGCCGCAGCGGTTTCAATTTGCACTGGGGCTGGTTTATATTTGAGGCCGATTCCGCCTCCGGGAGATTCCTTTGGTCTTGCCACCTGCGTTGGCACTGCGAACCCTGCAGCGACTTGCCCTCTGCCTGTTGCTCATCGCTCCTGTGGCAGAGGCGCAGCGCTTTCCATTCGAACCCCAGAGCCAGCGTCCAGGCCTCGAAGGCAATGTCGATGTTGATCCTGACGGTTCCGAGTTTACCTTCGCGCGTCTCATCTACGGCGGCAACCAGTTCGACCGTGGATTCAGGGGGCGGGGGCGCTGGACCACCGACTGGCCCGAGGCCGAGCATTTTTTCATGGAAGGTCTTACGCGGCTGACGCGGGTGGATGGTTCGCCAGTGAGCATCTACAACGGCGAGGGTGGCGAGCAGATCGATCTTGTCGATGGCTCGGTGTTCGACTATCCCTGGCTGTACGGCGTGGAAGTTGGTTACTGGACGCTCAGCCCGGAGGAAGCACGCATCCTGCGTGAGTACCTGCTGAAGGGTGGATTCCTGATGGTTGACGATTTCCATGGCTCGCAGGAATGGAGCGGTTTCGTGGCGACCATGCAGAAAGTGTTTCCTGACCGGCCGATCGTGGATATTCCCGAGGACGATGAAGTGTTCCACGTTCTCTATGATCTGGATGAAAAGGTACAGGTGCCGGGACTTGCCAGCCTCTACAACGGGGTTACCTATGAACGCGATGGCTATGAAGCCTATTGGCGGGGCATATATGACGACGATGGTCGTCTGGTCGTCGCGATCAATCACAACATGGATCTCGGGGATGCCTGGGAACATGCGGACACGCCGGGTTACCCAGAGCCGATGACGGCAATGGCCTACCGATTTGCCGTCAACTACGTCATCTATGCCTTTACGCATTGAAGCAAGTTCTTGCTGTATGCGGTTGTAACTTACTGCCTGGGAGTCCCCGATGAAGTCACCTGGATCGTTCACCCTTGTAATAATGGTGCTGCTGGTTGCCGCAAACAGCCGTGCTGCCGATGATGAACTGCTCGTCAGGGCACGCGCCATCCACGAGCGGGTGTTGACCCTCGACACGCACGTCGATATTCCGCTCAATTTCGCCACGAGCGAATTCATCCCGGCTACCGCCGTGGCGCAGGTGAATCTGCAGAACATGCGTGAAGGGGGTCTCGATGCCGCTTTCTTCATCGTGTATACCGGGCAAACGCCGCGCAACGAGACGGGCTATGCGGGAGCCAAGGCGGATGCAGCGGCGAAATTCTCAGCCATCCATCGCATGGTGGACCTGCAGCACGAAGGGCAGATAGCCCTTGCGACCACCGCTGCCGAGGTGCGCAGCCTGCACGCCCAGGGCAAGCTGGTTGCCATGATTGGCATGGAGAATGGTTATGTAATCGGTGAGGACCTGAGCCTGTTGCAGCAATACCGGGAGCAGGGCGCGCGCTATCTCACGCTGGTTCACAACGGCCACAACGACATCGGCGATTCAGCCCAGCCGCAACAGCGCCTTGCCGATGTGCAGGAAGAACACGGCGGACTCAGTGATTTTGGCAAGCAGGTCATACAGGAGTTGAACCGCTTGGGCATCCTCGTGGATATCTCGCACGTCTCGCGCCAGACCATGCTGGATGCCACGGGTCTGTCGACCGCCCCGGTGATTGCGTCGCACTCCGGAGTGAAGGCCGTGTTCGACCATCCACGCAACTTGGATGACGAGCAGTTGCTGCTGCTCAAGGAAAACGGCGGTGTGGTGCAGCTTGTGGCCTTTGATGTTTACCTGAAGCAGGGCGGCGGCGCCAACGTCAACGATTTCGTAGACCACATCGACCATGCCGTCCAGCTTATCGGCATCGATCATGTGGGTATTTCTTCGGACTTCGGCGGCGGCGGCGGCATCCAGGGCTGGACCAATGCCGGCGAGACTCTCAACGTGACGCTGGAGTTGGTGCGTCGTGGTTACAGCGAAGAAGACATCGGCAAAATCTGGAGCGGCAACACCCTGCGCATCCTTGAAGCAGCGGAGAAGGCGGCCTCGTGGCCTTGACAAGTAGGCGCGGATTCCAATAATGTGCCGCCCTGACTTGGTGAGCGGCCCCGTCGATTACCCATCGACATGTTTCCCGCAACGATTTCTGCGGCAGTTAGCGTAGAAATTTGCAGGAACGCCGCGTAACAGCCCCCAAGGTTGTTTACTGCCAGAGACCCGCTTGAGCTCGACGACAAGGTCCTTTAAGCGACCCATATTGGCGTCCAGATCAACTTCCAGTGGCAAATCACGCCCTGGGTCAAACAGGTTCGACCCGAACCTCCAATGATACCAGTAGACGGTAACCGTCCTGTTTCGGCAGGCCACACGTAATTTCCGCATGTGCGACGATTCGTTGTTTTCGTGCGTATAACCCGTGTTGACGGTTCAATCCCAGAGAAGCAGCTTAGGCGAGGACAAAACAGTGGCTCTATTATCCGGTGGTGATGCACTCATTCGTGCCCTGCACGATGAAGGTGTTGAACTCATATTCGGCTACCCCGGCGGGGCAGCCCTTCACATCTACGACGCCATCTTCAACCAGGACAAGGTCGAGCACATCCTTGTCCGTCACGAACAGGCCGCAACGCATGCGGCCGATGGCTACGCCCGCGCGACCGGCAAGCCCGGCGTGGTATTGGTGACTTCAGGTCCCGGCGCTACGAATGCCATTACCGGAATCGCAACCGCGTTCATGGATTCCATTCCCATGGTGGTCATCTCCGGCCAGGTGGCCAGGGAATCCATCGGTTCCGATGCGTTCCAGGAGACCGACATGATGGGCATTTCGCGACCCATCGTGAAGCACAGCTTCATGGTACAGAACGCGCAGGATATTCCATCGGTCATCAAGCAGGCATTCTTCATCGCAACCACCGGGCGTCCCGGCCCCGTCGTCGTCGATATCCCGAAGGATGTCACCGATCCGAGCGTCAAGTTCGAGTACGCATACCCGGAGCATGTGAAGATCCGCTCTTACGCTCCGCCAACGAAGGGACATTCGGGCCAGATCAAGAAAGCCATCGACATCCTGCTCGCTGCCAAGCGCCCCATCATCTACGCCGGTGGCGGCGTCATCATGGGCGAGGGTTCAGAGTTGCTTACCAGACTCGGCAAGCTGGTCGGTTGCCCGGTCACCAATACCTTGATGGGTCTTGGCGCATTCCCTGCCACGGACAAGCAGTTCGTTGGCATGCTCGGTATGCATGGGACTTACGAGGCCAACATGACGATGCATGAAGCCGACGTGATCCTGGCCGTGGGTGCTCGTTTTGATGATCGCGTCACGAACTCCGATGTGCGCAAGTTCTGCCCGGACGCGACCATCCTGCACGTCGACATCGATCCAGCCTCCATTTCAAAGACGGTGACGGCGCATGTGCCCATCGTGGGCCCAGTGGCTGCTGTCCTGAAGGAAATGGTCGAGCTGGTGGAAACCAGCAAGGTCAAACCCGACAAGGATGCAATGAAGGCATGGTGGGATCGTATCGAGCATTGGCGCAAGCGCCAGTGCCTGGCTGTTACGAACGCTGCGAATGATGTGATCAAGCCGCAGCAGGCCATACAAGCGCTCTATGAAGTCACCCAAGGCGATGCCTATGTCTGTTCCGACGTGGGCCAGCATCAAATGTTTGCGGCACAGTACTATCATTTCGACAAGCCGCGGCGCTGGATCAACTCCGGTGGTCTCGGCACGATGGGCTTCGGCCTGCCTTCCGCCATGGGCGTCCAATTGGCCTTCCCGGATGCCATCGTCGCCTGCGTTACCGGTGAGGGCAGTATCCAGATGAACATCCAGGAGCTGGCGACCTGCAAGCAGTGTGCACTGCCGGTGAAGATCGTGAATCTGAACAACGAGTCCCTGGGCATGGTGCGGCAGTGGCAGGACATGCAGTACGGCGGCCGTCACTCACACAGCACCTATGCGGATTCGCTGCCTGATTTCATCAAGCTGGCTGAGTCCTATGGTCACGTAGGTGTCCGTATCGAGAAGCTCAGCGAGCTCAAGCAGAAGCTGGCGGAAGCCTTTGCCATGAAAGACAAGCTGGTCTTCATCGACATTGCAGTGGACCCGGATGAGCACGTGTATCCGATGGCCATTCGTGGCGGCGCGATGAGTGAAATGTTCCTGAGCAAGACCGAGAGGACCTGAAGATGAGACGCATCATTTCTGTTCTGATGGAAAACCAGCCAGGTGCGCTTTCGCGGGTCGTTGGTCTGTTTTCGCAGAGAAACTACAACATCAACTCCCTGACCGTGGCACCGACGGATGATGCCTCGCTGTCGCGGCTCACTCTGACTACTGTTGGCGACGATCGCAAGATCGAGCAGATCATCAAGCACCTGAACAAACTGGTGGACGTAGTGAAACTGGTGGATCTCACCGAAGGCAGCCATATCGAGCGTGAGCTCATGCTGATAAAGGTCAAGGCGACCGGGGCCCAGCGCGCCGAGGTCAAGCGGGTGGCAGACATTTTCCGCGGCGTTGTGGTTGACATTACGCCTACGATGTATACCATCCAGCTCACCGGAACCAGTGACAAACTCGACGGTTTCATCGCGGCCCTGGCAGGCACCCCGATACTTGAGGTGGTGCGTACCGGAATATCAGGAATAGCAAGAGGGGAAAAAGTGCTGAGCCTGTAGAAATACAGCTCCTGCAACGGACCAAAGGTCCCAATAATAATAATTGCAGAAGGCACACGAAGAAGAAGGACAAGTTGTTGCAGATTACAAATCTGCAGGGATCCCAGATAAGCCAGGCCAAAAACCTGGCTTTTTATTTGCCTCGAATTTGCCCAACGTTATTCCGTTACCGGATTTACGGCTGACACAAAAAAGCCCGGCATTGCCGGGCTTGTCTTTTTCTGCGTCGCGTATCACACGACTTTTTTCATGTCCGTCATGTGACCGCGCAAGGTCTGTCCTATTTGTTCGATGTGATGATTGCGGACTGCGGCATTCACGGCGATGAGGGTGCGGTCGTCCACCCCATTGTCTTTTTTCTTGAGACCGGCGCCGATGATATCGGTACCCGCCTGGCCCATGAAGTCCTTCAGCATCGGCACGGCAGCGTGGGAGAACAGGTAGCAACCGTATTCGGCGGTATCGGAAATAACCTTGTTCATCTCATACAACTTCTTGCGACCGATCAGGTTGGCGATCAGTGGTACTTCGTGCAGCGACTCGTAGTAGGCAGATGCAGCAATCACACCGGCGGAGGTCAGTGTTTCAAAACACAGCTCCACGCCAGCCTTGATCATGGCTACCATCAGGATCCCGTGGTCGTAGTATTCCTGCTCGGCAATCTCGGGCGCACCATCCTTGCTGGACAGTTCGAAAGCGGTCTTGCCGGTTTCTTCGCGCCAGGTCAGCAACTTCTTGTCGTTGTTGGCCCAGTCTTCCATCATGCCGGAAGAGAACTGGCCACCCATGATGTCGTCCATGTGTTTCTGGAACAGCGGACGCAGGATGCCCTTGATCTCTTCACTTACTTCGAACGCCTTGATCTTGGACGGGTTGTCGAGGCGATCCATCATGTTGGTAATGCCGCCCTGCTTGAGGCCTTCAGAAACGGTTTCCCAGCCATGCTGGATCAGCTTCGAGGCATACGCGCTGTTGATGCCCAGCTTGATCATGCGCTCGTAGCTCAGGATGGAGCCAGCCTGCAGCATGCCGCAGAGAATGGTCTGTTCACCCATAAGGTCGGACTTCACTTCAGCAATGAAGGAAGATTCCAGCACACCGGCGCGGTGGCCGCCGGTGGCAGCAGCGTAGGCCTTGGCGATTTCAAGGCCATCGCCGTTCGGATCGTTCTCGCGGTGGACTGCGATCAAGGTAGGGACGCCAAAGCCTCGCTTGTATTCTTCACGCACTTCAGTGCCCGGGCACTTTGGCGCCACCATGATCACGGTGATGTCTTTGCGGATATGCATGCCTTCTTCGACGATGTTGAAGCCGTGGGAATAAGCCAGGCAGGAGCCGTTCTTCATCAGCGGCATCACTTTGTTGATCACGGGAGTGTGCTGCTTGTCCGGGGTCAGGTTGAGGACGAGGTCGGCCGTGGGGATCAGTTCTTCGAAAGTACCTACCTTGAAACCGTTGTCGGTAGCACTCTGCCAGGACTGGCGTTTCTGGGCGATGGCTTCAGGACGCAGGGCATAGGAGATATCGAGGCCGCTGTCGCGCATGTTGAGCCCCTGGTTGAGTCCTTGTGCACCACAGCCCAGGATCACGACTTTCTTGCCTTTCAGCTTGTCCACGCCGGCGCTGAACTCGGATTTGTCCATGAATCGGCATTTGCCAAGTTCTTCCAGTTGCAGGCGGAGCGGCAGGGTATTGAAGTAGTTCATCGTGGCCTCCAGGCTAGGATCGGTAAAAGGGGGGCATCCTAGCCCCATCGGTGTATTGCGTAAAATGAATAATATGCAACTTCGTATTCCGGTATCTGCAATATGGGTTATGCTTTGGGCATGAACCAGAAAGAACTCAAGCTCTTCCTGCACTTGGCCAAATCCCTCAGCTATGCCCGGACCAGTGCAGCGTGCCACGTAACTCCTTCCAGCCTTAGCCGAGTCATTCAGCGCATGGAAGTCGAGGTGGGACTGCCGCTGTTTGAGCGTGACAATCGCCATGTCAGCCTCACCGAGGCCGGCAAGGCGTTCCGGGTTTACGCCGATGAGGCGCACAACCAATGGCTGGTCTTCCGCGAGAGTCTCGTGGCACAGGAGCAGCAATTGAGCGGAGAAATCAGCCTGTTCTGCTCAGTGACGGCGAGTTACAGCTTTCTGTATGACCTGCTGAACCGCTTTCGCGAGCGTTATCCCGACATCGAACTGAAGCTGCATACGGGAGATACGGCGCAAACTCTGGAGCGGGTTCGTCAGGAGCAGGAAGACATTGGCATCGCAGCCTTGCCGGAGCATCTGCCGCGTGAGGTCATTATGCAGACACTGGCGACTACGCCACTGGTATTCATCGCCTCCTCGGTACGCAAGGACTTGCATGCAGCCAGGCAACTGGATTGGGCCGGTATACCCATGATCCTGTCCGAAAGCGGGCTGGCACGCGAGCGGGTGGACCGCTGGTTCCGAACTCAGAAGATCAAACCGTCCATTTATGCCCAAGTAGCGGGTAACGAAGCCATCGTCAGCATGGTCAGCCTTGGTTTTGGGGTCGGGCTTGTCCCGAAGCTGGTGGTGGACAACAGTCCGCTGGCGCACAACATCCGTATTCTCGACATTGACCACGGCATGGCTGATTTCTCCATCGGGGTCTGTGTGTTGAGACGGAAGTTGTCGAACCCTTTGATCAAGGCTTTCTGGGATCTCGCCGTTTACAGCCGTAACCCCGATTAGTCGCTATAATCGTGCTTCGGTCCAGCAAGGTGAGATTCATGAGCGAAATCAGCGACAAAGAGGAAAACAGGCGGTCTGACGATGCGGGCAAGCCCCTGACGGATGCCGCAGCCCTCGTCGACGAGGCCTTGACCTTCATCGATGATCACGAAGAAGAGGTATCTGAAGGCGGTAAAAGCGTGCGCAGGCGCGGTATTTACCTGTTGCCCAACCTACTGACCACGGGTGCGATGTTCGCCGGCTTCTACGCCGTCATTGCCGGTATGGGCGGTGACTTCCGCAGTGCCTGCATCGCCATCATTGTGGCCATGTTCCTGGATGGATTGGATGGACGTGTTGCCCGCATGACCAAGACCCAAAGCGCCTTTGGTGCCGAATACGACAGTCTCTCCGACATGTTGGCCTTTGGTGTGGCGCCGGCACTGATCTGTTTCAGCTGGTCACTTTCTCAACTCGGCAACGTCGGATGGACAGTTGCCTTTGTCTATGTTGCCTGCGCCGCGCTGCGCCTGGCGAGATTCAACGTGGAGCAGGGGACGGCAGACAAGAGGTACTTCGTGGGACTAGCCAGTCCCTCCGCAGCTGGAGTTGTTGTATTCATGATCTGGACGTTCCACGAATACCAGCTTGAATCGAATGCATTTGTTGCGATCATTACGGCTTTTGTCACGTTCCTTTCGGGTATTCTGATGGTGGTCAACATCCGCTACTACAGCTTCAAGGATCTCGACCGTAATCGTGTTCCATTTGTCGTAATGCTGGCCGTGATCATGATGATCGTCATCGTGGCATGGGACCCGCCTACGGTGCTTTGGCTCATAGCAATCGCCTATGCCGCCTCGGGTCCTGCCATGGCAATATACGACAGGAAGCAGCAATAGGTAGCGATGAAGGCTGCTGAGCCGGTAGTCGCAAGCACTCCAGCAAGGCAGGACGATCAGTCCTCCGTGCAATAAAACTGCAGGACGCCGCTATACATGAAGGCAACAAGCGCTTTCCGCTCTGCAGCAGCGCTGAAGGCATCAACGGATGGTCGAGGAGGTAGAGAATGTTGATCAAGGTGAAGACCGGCAGGGATGTTCCTTCTTCGGAGATAACGCCGGAGTCTGTTTACCGTTCGCGTCGCCAGTTCATGACTGCCACAGCCAGTGGTATCGCCGGAACGATACTGGCGTCCGGAGCTCCCTTCGTTCAGGGGCAGGATGGCGACAGCTTGTTCGCGCGTGCTCCTGCCGACATCAACCTGGCAAGCAAGCCAGGTTACCTGCTCGACAAGGTCGCAGCGCGCAAGATGGTTCCCGCCAGTGGCCCTTTCACCACGGATGAGCAGCAGACTCCGCTTGGGGATGTCACGACCTACAACAATTTTTACGAATTCGGTACTGGTAAGTCCGACCCTTCGATGAATGCGAGGAATTTTGCGATAGAGCCCTGGAAGGTCGAGATCGCGGGAGAAGTTACAAAACCCGGAAGCTACAATCTCGAAGACCTGATTGCTCCTCACGCTTTCGAAGAGCGCGTGTACAGGATGCGATGTGTTGAGGCCTGGTCAATGGTCATTCCGTGGATAGGAATACCTCTGGCTGATGTGATCAAGCGTTGTGAACCCACCGCAGATGCCAAGTTTGTGGAGTTCCAGACGCTGGTTGATCCGGAGCAGATGCCCGCCCAGCGCTCCCGGTTGTCGACAATTGATTGGCCGTACCAGGAAGGATTGCGGATGGATGAGGCGATGCACCCGCTCGCATTGCTCGCTGTCGGTTTGTACGACGACATCCTGCCGGCGCAGAACGGCGCACCACTGCGTCTTGTGGTTCCCTGGAAGTATGGATTCAAGAGCATCAAGTCGATCGTCCGTATCAACTTCCGCAGTACGATGCCCAACACCACCTGGAATGACTTGCAGGCGAGTGAATATGGTTTCTATGCCAACGTTAATCCGGCAGTCAGTCATCCGCGTTGGAGTCAGGCCTCGGAACGCAGGTTGCCCTCACCACTTTTCATGGCAAATCGCATCCCGACCTTGCCTTTCAATGGCTACGCTGAAGAGGTTGCTGGCCTCTATACTGGCATGGATTTGCGCCAGTACTATTGAGGCAGCTTCTCGCAGCCCGCATGAAAGGTCCGATCAAACCGCTTGTGTTCCTTTTGTGTCTGTCTCCAGCGCTGTGGCTGACTTATGGCGTAATGTTGGCGCTTACCGGCGGCGAGAACCTGCTGGGGCCGGATCCGGCGCAGTTCCTGGCTCTGCAAACGGGGACATGGTCAATCCGGCTGTTGATTGCAGCTTTGGCGGTAACGCCGCTACGGTACCTGCTGAATGCTCCATACATCTGGCAGTTCAGGCGGATGTTGGGGTTGTTTGCCTTTTTCTATGTAACCCTGCATTTCCTCGTATTTCTTTCATTCCTTTTGCAATGGCAATGGCAGGATCTCGGCAGGGAAATTGCTGAACGACCGTATATCACCTTTGGTTTTCTGGCGTTTGTGCTGCTTGTTCCACTGGGGATGACATCAGCTCAGTTTGCGCAACGTAAATTGGGCCGGCGTTGGAAGAAGTTGCACCGATTGGTATATGTCATCAATATCCTCGCGGTGTTGCACGTGACGTGGATAGTGCGCTCCAGCATTGCTGATGCACTTCTGTATGGATTGCTCGTGTTACTTCTATTGGGATACCGCTTGCTGCGTCATCAGTCTGCAACAGTCCGCCAATTCAGTCTTCGGCGCGCACCTAAAGCGCCTGTTCGCACTGATTAAGATAACGTTAAAAAAGCCTTGTAAGCCCGATCGAGGTATGTAGAATGCGCCTCCCCGGTGACTGGGGTTTGCCTCTGCATAAAAGCGAGGCGCACCAAGTAAAGTAATCGGGGTAGTGCAAAATATTTTCGAGTTTCCCTTGTCAGGGTGAGATTGGTAAGTATAATGCGCGCTCTCTGAACGGCGAGGGTCGTTCGGGTTGCTCTTTAACAGACAGATCAAGTAATAGAAGTGGGCGTTTGCTGTAGTGGCTTTGTCTTAAATGATAGAGATTCAACAGTAAACACACTTGTTAATTCATTCGGCGTTGGGTCCATTCGTGGGTCTGATGCCTGGCTTTGAAGAAGCAGTTTACGTTGAGTCAGATCCTCTTCCGGCAACGGGAGGGACAAAAGATTGGGTGTAGCGGGGCGTAGCAATATGCCGTGTCTATGCCAACGCTTTTAAACTGAAGAGTTTGATCATGGCTCAGATTGAACGCTGGCGGCAGGCCTAACACATGCAAGTCGAGCGGCAGCGCGGGGGCAACCCTGGCGGCGAGCGGCGGACGGGTGAGTAACGCGTAGGAATCTACCTGATAGTGGGGGATAGCCCGGGGAAACTCGGATTAATACCGCATACGTCCTAAGGGAGAAAGTGGGGGATCTTCGGACCTCACGCTATCAGAGGAGCCTGCGTAGGATTAGCTAGTTGGTAGGGTAAAGGCCTACCAAGGCGACGATCCTTAACTGGTCTGAGAGGATGATCAGTCACACCGGAACTGAGACACGGTCCGGACTCCTACGGGAGGCAGCAGTGGGGAATATTGGACAATGGGGGCAACCCTGATCCAGCCATGCCGCGTGTGTGAAG
>JBIIWP010000034.1:0-27060 GCA_044338855.1 Pseudohongiellaceae bacterium
TGGACATACCTCCCACTGATTGACCCCACCCTTGCCCGCCCCATACCATCCCCCTGCGCCATATCAATAACAAATACACGCATGCCGCTTGTCACCCTGGTCCACGGAGCAGGAGCAAGCTGCACCACAGGGGAGATTCCATGGTAAGCAAGACCGCCGTGAAGAAGTCTGTTGCCACCAAAGCTGTTGCCAAACCCGCCAGAAAAGCCGCCACCAAAGCCACCACGCCCAAGGCCGCTCCCGCAAAGGCCAATGCTGGCAGCAAGAAGAAGACACCATTCCGCTTCTACGACAACCGCCAGAACTACCTCTCCTTCATCAACACCACCAATGAAAAATACGCCATCGCCAAACGCGCGGGCAGGGAATTCCAGTCCGTGCATCCGCGTGCACCGGCGCTGCGCATGTACGACGCCGGCATGGGTGACGCCACGGTGCTATCCGATTGCATGCGTGACCTGCACCAACGCTTTCCTACCGTGCCATTCGTCGTGGTGGCCAAGGAAATCAGCATGGAAGACGTGCGCATCGGCCTCGACAAGATGGTGGACCGCTTCTGCGAGCACCCTGCCAGCGTGCTGGTGCTGACGAACCTCAACTACGCCGACTGCCGCTTGATGCCGGCCAACGTCGCCTCCGCGAACGCCATGAACTGGCAGGAGATCCAGCTCGAAGGTTCCTCGTCCTATGGCTACAAGGAGCAGTTCGAGAGCCTGCAAGCCCTGTTTGCGCACGGCTGGGAAACCCAGACCAGCCCCACCACCGGCAACCCGCTGTTCAAGCGTCCTTCCGTGGTGGTGATCTACCGCAAGGATCACCAGATCCTGCTCGACGCCGTGATTCCGCGCCCGGGCCTGCAGAGCTGGTACTACGATTTCATCCTGGCCTCGCAGCCCTGGCGCGCACGCACATCGGCACGCTTCAAGGCAGAAAAGATCGTGGCACCCTTGGCACGTTCGCTGGCGCCCGGCGGCCGCATGCTGGTAATCCAGAGCTGCGGCGGCGACCCGGCCGAGGAAGTCATACACCAGTTCTGGCCCGACGAGGTGCCTTTCCCCGTTACGCGCCACGACATCCTGCGCGAGTTCAAGGACGTGCTGGGCCGTGAAGCCAGAAACTTCACACTGAAGGACCAACCCGACAACAAGGCCATATTCAGCTACCGCATGCACGCGCTGCCCTCCGAGCTCGGCGGCGTCAGTATCGGCACCTCCACACTGTTTGCGGCCTGGAACGCGTCGATCTACGTCAACCAGATAGAAGAGGAGCGCATCCAGAAGGCCATTTCCACCGGCAAGTACCTCGAAGCCACCGCCAAGGTGCTGAACCGCTACGGTGGGCTCTACTTCAACGACGAAACCTTCGTCATCTCGCGCAACCGGGATTGACGCCTGCACCCACCGCAGGGGCGGGCACAGGGGCCCGCCCCTACAATATTGTGGCGGGGTCCGTTAACATGCCGCTCCCTTGAAATATGGTTTTTGCCCAGCGGGACAGCAACATGGCCAAGCGCGACATCCTCGTTACCAACGCCCTACCCTATGCCAACGGGCCCATCCATCTGGGGCACCTGCTGGGCTACATCCAGGCTGACATCTGGGTACGCTTCCAGCGCCTCTCGGGCAACACCGTGCACTACGTCTGCGCAGACGATGCGCACGGCACCAGCATCATGCTCAGCGCCGAGAAGGCCGGCATCTCGCCGGAAGCCTGGATCGAAGGCATGCGCGAGGCGCACCACCGAGACTTCCAGCGCTTCATGGTGGACTTCGACATCTACTATTCCACGCACTCGGAAGAGAACCGCAGACTCGCCACGCTGATCTACGAACGCTGCAAGGCCAAAGGTGCCATTGCCTCGCGCAGCATCTCGCAGCTGTTCGATCCCGAGAAAGGTCTGTTCCTGGCCGACCGTTTCATCAAGGGTGCCTGCCCGAAATGCAAGGCCGAGGACCAGTACGGCGACAACTGCGAAGTCTGCTCCTCTACCTATGCCGCCACGGACCTCATCAACCCACGCTCGACGATCTCGGGCGCCACGCCAGTGCTGAAGGACTCCACGCACTTCTTCTTCAAGCTGCCCGAGTTCACGCAGATGCTGAAGGACTGGACACGCAGTGGCGTCCTGGTCCCGGCCGTTGCCAACAAGCTGGCAGAGTGGCTGGACGGTGGCCTGCAGGAATGGGACATCAGCCGCGATGCGCCCTACTTCGGTTTCGAAATACCCGGCGAGCCCGGCAAGTACTTCTACGTGTGGCTGGACGCGCCGATCGGCTACATGGCCAGCTTTGAAAAACTCTGTGCCGAGAAAGGCCTCGACTTCGATCATTACTGGAAAAAAGGCAGCACTGCCGAACTGTGGCATTTCATCGGCAAGGACATCATAAACTTTCACGCACTGTTCTGGCCCGCCATGCTGGAGACGGCAGATTTCCGCACCCCCACGCAGATCAGCGTCAACGGCTTCCTTACAGTCAACGGCCAGAAGATGTCGAAGTCGCGCGGCACTTTCATCATGGCGTCGACGTATCACGAACACCTGAACCCGGAATACCTGCGCTACTACTTCGCGGCCAAGCTAAGCAGTACGCCCGACGATCTCGACCTGAACCTGGAAGACTTCGCGCTGCGCGTGAATGCCGACCTCGTGGGCAAGCTCGTCAACATCGCCAGTCGCTGTGCCGGCTTCATCAGCAAGAACTTCGGCGGCATGCTGGCCCCGAGCGACAGCGAAGCGGCATTGACGGCGGAGTTCCGCAGTGCAGCCCGGGAAATCGCCTATCTTTACGATGCGCGTGAATTCGCCAAAGCCATGCGCCTGATCATGGCGCTGGCGGACAAGGCCAACGCCTGGATTGCCGAGAAGGCACCGTGGACCCTGTCGAAAATCAATCCACATGATCCTGCCGTGCAGCAGATCTGCAGTGTGGGCATCAACCTGTTCCGCATCCTGATGATTTATCTCAAGCCGGTATTGCCTGCAGTGGCACGACAAGTGGAAAGCTTCCTGAACGTCGCACCCTTGCAGTGGCGTGATCTGGACGCGTTACTGCATAACCACCAGGTACATCCGTTCACACCGCTGATGACTCGCGTAGACCCCGCCAGCATCGAAGCCATGGTGGACGCCAGCAAGGACAGTCTTGCCGCTGCCTCGACCGCGACGCCCGATGCTCCGCTGGCGCAAGCGCCCATTGCCGCTGAGATCGAGTTCCCCGACTTTGCGAAGGTAGACCTGCGCATCGCGCAGGTTATCGAAGCCCAGCACGTGGATGGCGCCGACAAGTTGCTCAAGCTGCGCCTGTCCCTGGGGTCCGACGCCAGCGGCAAACCGGTGGAACGCACGGTGTTTTCCGGTATCAAGTCGGCTTACAAGCCGGAAGACCTGAACGGCAAGTTCGTAGTGCTGGTGGCCAACCTGAAGGCGCGCAAGATGAAGTTCGGCATGTCGGAAGGCATGATCCTGGCGGCTGGGGACGGCAAGGACATTTTCCTGATCGCGCCGCACGAGGGCGCCCAGCCCGGTACCCGCGTCACCTGAAGCCGGTTTCACCGCAGGGGCGGGCCTCCGTGCCCGCCCGTCTGGATCATTGGCAATCGGGCCGCAGGCGGGATCGAGTCAATCGGACCGCGGGCGGGCACGGGGGCCAGTCAGGTTCTGAGTCAATCGGACTACGGGCGGGCGCGGGGGCCCGCCCCTACAGGTGTAGAAGGGGCAGTGCGTTGTGCAGGTGGAGTTGCAGGGGCTGCGCAGAGGGATATGCGGCCGCTACGGCGATGCGAAAGTCGCCGTGGCGCAGCAGTCGGAAGCTCCAGCCGGAAGTGTCTTCGAGCAATTGCGGATCGCAGTGCAGCTTGATCACTGCCTCGTCAGGTGCAGCAATAACGCCAGACTGTTCAATAGCACCAACAGCAGCTACAGCTACAGCACCAACAGCACCAACATTGGCCGCCAGCGACAGCCCCGGTCCATGAAAGCTGAACTCGTCCAGCGGTACACGCAGCCCCAGCCCTTTTGCCTTCACCCACGCCTCCTTCAGCGTCCACAAGGCAAAGAACAGCTCGCGCTGCGGTCCAGGCGACAGATCTTCCAGTGCGAGCACCTCGGGTGTGGCGAAATAGCGGCGTGCCAGCGCCAACAGCTCCACGTGGCGTCCGAGAGCCTCCACATCCACGCCCACATCGCAGTGGCGACTCACCGCCAGCACACTCAGACCGCGAGTATGCGACAGATTGAACTGCAGGGTTGTACCGCCCGGCAACACCACTCGAGGCTTTCCGTGCGAGTCGGCCTGGAATACCAGCTCCTGTGGCCGCCGGCCCAATTCACGGGCCAGTACCTTGCGGACCAGTGCGCGGACAAACAGGAAGCGGTGGCGATCCTCCTCGCGGGCAAAGCGCTGCCAGCGCAGATGTTCTTCCGCACTGAGCAGGGCAGCCCAGGACGCTGCCATTGCAGGCAGCAGATCCACCGGTTCCGGAGCCAGCCACAAATCAAGAGTCATACCTTGGGTCATAAGCCGATACTACCCGTAAAAGCGCTGCAGTTCCCCTGCTGCAGCGGACGCGCACAGGTGCCAAGCATGCTCCCGATCTGCTTTAATGGACGCATTTCCCGAGCCCTGCTGGAGCAGCCCCATGCGCATCATGCACACCATGATCCGGGTCGTCGACCTGGACAAGTCCATCGATTTCTATACCAAGATCTTCGGCATGCAACTGCTGCGCAAACATGACTACCCGGATGGCAAGTTCACGCTGGCCTTCGTTGGCTACGGTAACGAAGACAGCAACACCGTGATCGAACTGACGCATAACTGGGAAACGAAGAGCTACGAGCTGGGCAATGCCTTCGGCCATATCGCCATCGCCGTGCCAGATGCCTACAAGGCCTGCGACGAGATCACGGCACTCGGTGGCAACGTAGTGCGTCCGGCCGGTCCGATGAAGTTCGGCGGCGGCAACATCGCCTTCGTGAAGGACCCCGATGGCTACATGATCGAACTGATCGAACGCGCCGCCTGATCCCCGGCCACGGCTACCTACCATGACCGACATTCTGGTCCTGTTGCTCGGCGCGGTACTGGTCAACAACTTCGTGTTGACGCAGTTCCTCGGCCTGTGCCCCTTCATGGGGGTGAGCAACCGGCTGGAAACCGCCATCGGCATGTCGGCCGCCACCACCTTCGTGCTGACGCTGTCAGCCATCTGCAGCTACCTCGTTTACCACTATCTGCTGCTGCCCTTCGACCTGCTGTTCCTGCGCACGATCTCGTTCATCCTGGTGATCGCCGTGGTAGTGAACTTCACCGAGATGGTCATGCAGAAGACGAGCCCCGTACTGTACAAGGTACTCGGCATTTTCCTGCCTCTCATCACCACGAACTGCGCGGTACTGGGCGTGGCCTTGCTGAACAGCAATCGTGCCAACAGCTTCACCGATTCGGTGTTCTACGGCTTTGGCGCTGCCGTTGGCTTTTCATTGGTGCTGGTGCTGTTTTCGGCGATGCGCGAGCGCCTTGCGGTGGGCGATGTGCCGGAGCCCTTCAAAGGGCCAGCCATTGCACTGATCACGGCGGGCCTCATGTCGCTGGCCTTCATGGGCTTCGCGGGGCTGGTCTGAGCCATGGCTATTGATGCGCTGCTCACGCCCATCCTGATCCTGCTTGCACTGGCAGTGGTGTTCGGCGCACTGCTGGGTTTTGCCTCGAAGCAGTTCAAGGTGGAAGGCAACCCGCTGGTCGACCAGATCAACGACCTGCTGCCACAGACGCAGTGTGGCCAATGCGGGCATCCCGGCTGTCGCCCCTATGCCAAGTCCATTGCCGATGGCGGCCCCATCAACAAATGTCCGCCAGGTGGTGAAAGCACCATCCATGCACTTGCCGTGTTGCTGGACATGGAACCGCAGCCGCTGGATGCAGAGCACGGCAAGGAAGACATTCGCAAGGTAGCGTACATCCGCGAGGCCGAATGCATCGGTTGCACCAAGTGCATCCAGGCCTGCCCCGTAGACGCCATCCTTGGCAGTGCCAAGCACATGCACACGGTCATCACGAGCGAATGCACCGGCTGCGACCTCTGCGTGGAGCCTTGCCCGGTTGACTGCATCGACATGATCCCGGCCAGGAATCCCTTGCAGAACTGGCACTGGCAGCGGCCCGAGCCACGCCTTGCCAATGTGCAACTCATCGCTACCGACGCGCTGCGGAGGGCTGGCTGATGACAGTGTCCGCAAAAGGCCAGTTCTGGCCGCTCCCGCGCGGCATTCATCCGCCGGAAAACAAGCTGCAGTCGCTCGGCGGCCCCATTCGTCAGGCAGTATTGTCTGAGTTGTTGATCATCCCGCTGACACAGCCTGGCTTCGCGTCGCCCGAGGTGCTGGTGCAAGCAGGCCAGCACGTGCGCAAGGGGCAAGTGCTGGCGCGCGGCACGCCCGGCATGGGGGTGGCAGCACATGCCTCCACATCCGGCACTGTCATCAATATCGTGGAACACCCGGTCCCCAATGCCTCCACGCTGCCTGAGCCCTGCGCCCTGCTGCAGCCGGACGGCAAGGATGACTGGTTGAAGCTGCCGCCGCTCGACTGGTTGCAGTGTGATGCTGCGACGCTGATCGCGCGTATCCGCGACTGCGGTATCAGTGGCCTTGGTGGGGCAGGCTTTCTCACGCATACCAAACTGGGTGGCGCCCTGGACGGTATCCATACGCTGGTTATCAATGCCGCTGAGTGTGAACCGTTCATTACAGCTGACGACGCATTGATGCAGGAACGTGCCGACGAGGTCGTGCTCGGCATCCGGATTCTACTGCATATCGTGCAACCACAGCGCTGCCTCATCGGCATCGAGGACAACAAGCCCAAGGCCATTGCCGCCGTGCAGGCAGCGCTGGACAAAGCAAGCGATGGGCGCATTACGCAGGTCGTGATTCCCACGCAATACCCGTCTGGTGCAGAGAAGCAGCTCATCTACATTCTCACCGGCACGGAGATTCCCTCCGGCAAGATTGCCCTGCACAGCGGCATCCTGTGCCACAACGTGGGCTCCGCGTACGCCATCGCCCGCGCTGTGGTGCAGGGTGAAGCGCTGGTACAGCGCGTGGTGACCTTGACCGGCGCCGCACTGCAACAACCTTGCAATCTTGATGTACTGGTCGGCACACCAATCCGTGACCTGCTGTTGCACTGCGGCCTGCAGGCCGACAAGTTGTCGCGCCTCATCAATGGCGGGCCACTGATGGGCCTGCAACTGCCGCATGCGGACCTGCCCGTACTGAAGATCACGAATTGTGTGATCGCCACCACAAACGCCGAACTGCCGCCACCGTTGCCAGCCCAGGCTTGCATCCGCTGTGGCCTTTGTGCCGATGCATGTCCTGTTACGCTGCTGCCACAGCAACTCTACTGGTTTGCGCGCAGCAAGGAACTCGAGAAGGCTGAAGGCCACAAGCTCATGGACTGCATCGAGTGCGGCGCCTGTGCCTACGTATGTCCCAGCCACATTCCCCTGGTACAGTACTACCGCGCCGCCAAGGCAGAGTTGCGAGAGGAGAAAGAGAAACACCGCATGGCTGAGCTGTCACGTGAACGCTTCGAGTACCACCAGGCGCGCAAGGAAGCAGAGCAGCGTATCGAGGAGCAGCGTCGCGCTGAACGTGCTGCTCTGGCCAAACAGCGCAAGACCACCACAGAATCCAGTGGCGGGGAAGACCAGGCCAAGGCCGCCATAGCGGCAGCGCTGGAACGTGTAAAAGCCAGGAAGGCTGCGCAGATGCAGGTTGATGCGGACATCAGGCCACCCACGATCACGCAGGACGACAAGCACGACCCGGAGTCACCTGCATGAGCCTTGTGAGTCTCAACAGCTCTCCCCATGAGCATCAGGGCCACCGCACCGCACAATTGATGCAACTTGTCATGCTGGCCTGTCTGCCCGGTTTTGTTGCTCTGACGTACTTTTTTGGATGGGGTACGCTGATCAACATCGTGTGGTTATGCCTGTGGGCGATCGCGCTCGAAGCTGGCGTGCTGTGGCTGCGCAAGCGTCCCGTCATGTTCTACCTCAGCGACTGCACAGCGCTGCTCACTGCCGTGCTGCTGGGTCTGGCGCTGCCACCCACGGCAACGTGGTGGCTGGGCCTCATCGGCATCACATCTGCCATAGTGCTGGCCAAGCAACTGTACGGTGGCATCGGCTACAACCCCTTCAATCCTGCGATGATTGGTTATGTGGTGCTGCTGATCTCGTTCCCGGTACAGATGACGCGCTGGGTGCTGCCGCAGGGCGTAGGCGAGACCCTGCCGTCGCTCGCGGATGCCTTTGCGATGTTCGCCGGCAACGAACCGCTGGCGGGCTTCGATGCCTTCACGGGTGCTACGGCACTCGACTCCTTCCGCCAGTTCCACGGCGGCCAGCTGGTCAGCGAGTTCTTTGCCGCGTATCCCGTGATGGGCCAATGGAGCGGCGTGGGCTGGGAATGGGTCAACGTCGGGTTCCTGATGGGCGGCTGCTGGCTGTTGTTCCGCAAAGTCATCAGCTGGCATATCCCGGTGAGCATGCTTGGCGCAATCGCTGTGCTGGCGCTGCTGTTCCACGACGGCGGCAGTTCGGCCAGCCATGGTTCACCTTTGATGCATCTGTTCGGCGGCGCCACCATGCTGGGCGCTTTCTTCATCGCCACGGATCCCGTGAGTGCAGCCACCACGCGCCGGGGCAAACTCATCTACGGTGCACTGGTCGGCACGGTGGTCTACGTGATCCGGGCGTGGGGCAACTATCCGGACGGCGTTGCCTTCGCGGTGCTGCTGGGAAACTTTGCCGCGCCTTTGATCGACTCTTTGACGCAACCGCGCGCCTATGGACATGCCAAATGAGTGAAGCGGCCGAAAAGCTCGGCACAGCGATGCGACAGCACAGTTTGCGACTGGGACTGTTCGCGCTGGGCACAGCCATAATACTGACTCTGATAAATGGCTCGACCAGCGAGCGTATCGCCGAGCAGCGCCGGATTGCCGAACGCGCCGCACTGGAACAAGTGTTGCCCCCCACGCGTCACGACAACGACCTGCTGGCCGACAGCTTCACGCTGCAGCCTGACGGTACAGACTTTGCGCAACCGCAACTGCTGGGACTCAGCGCACCGCGCCAGGCCTACATTGCGCGCCAGAACGGGGAGATCAGTGGCGTTATCCTGCCGGCGGAAACCGCCGAAGGTTACAGTGGCACCATCGTGCAACTGGTCGGTATCGACCGGGATGGCAATCTCACCGGCGTGCGCGTACTGCAGCACAACGAAACTCCGGGGCTTGGCGACAAGATTGAACCGCGCAAGCATCCCTGGATCTTCACTTTCGACGGCCGTTCATTGTCCAACACCGACGCCGTGTTGTGGCAAGTAAAGAAAGACGGCGGCGACTTCGATCAGTTCGTCGGTGCCACCATCACGCCACGCGCCGTGGTAGGTGCGGTGCACAAGGCTTTGCAGTTTTTCGACGCCAATCGGGAGCAGCTTTTGGCTCCGTAGGGGCGGGCCCCCGCGCCCGCCCGTCTTGATCGGTGGCAACCTGCCCTTGGGCGGGCGCGGGGGCCCGCCCCTACAGTACAAATTGAAATGGAGCAGGACATGAGCAGTCAAATACAGGACATCGCCGTAGCTGGCCTCTGGAAAAACAACCCCGCGCTGGTGCAGTTGCTGGGCCTGTGCCCGTTGCTGGCCGTCAGCAATTCCGTAGTGAACGCGCTGGGACTGGGCCTTGCCACCATGCTGGTGCTGACTGGCTCCAACTTCACGGTATCGCTGTTGCGCAACCAGGTGATCCCTGCCATCCGCCTTCCCGCTTTCGTGATGATCATCGCTGCCTTCACCACCTGCGCAGAACTCCTGATGCAGGCCTTTGCCTACACGCTCTACCAGACCCTCGGCATCTTCATCCCGCTGATCGTGACGAACTGCATCATCCTCGGCCGTGCCGAGGGCTTTGCCAGCCGCAACAGCCCACAGGCTGCAGCCTTCGATGGCCTCATGATGGGCAGTGGCTTTTGCGCGGTGCTGCTGGTGCTGGGCATACTGCGTGAACTGCTGGGCACCGGTGCGCTGTTCGCCAACATGGGCCTGCTGCTGCCCTTCGCTGCCAACTGGGAAGTCCGCTTCTTCAGCACCCAGAGCCCCTTCCTGCTTGCCATCCTGCCTCCCGGTGCCTTCCTCATGCTGGGTTTCCTCATCGCACTGAAGCACGTCATCGACAAGAAGCTGGCCGAGCCCAAACCAATCGCAGAAGCGCCCGAAAAAGGCAGCAAACGCGTCCGCGTTACCGGCCACGTGTAGGGGTGGGCCCCCGCGCCCGCCCGTGGTCCGCTTGACTCAATCCCCCGCGCCCGCGAGAACACCATGGAACCCACATGAACCAGCAGAAACGCACCGAGCTATTCATCCGCCTGCGTAACGCCAACCCCGCGCCCACCACGGAACTGGCCTACAGCAGCCCCTTCGAACTGCTCATCGCCGTTATGCTGTCAGCGCAGGCGACCGACGTCAGCGTCAACAAGGCCACCGCAAAGCTCTACCCCGTTGCCAACACGCCGGAGGCCATCCATGCCCTGGGCGTGAAGAAGCTGAAGGACTACATAAAGACCATTGGCCTCTTCAACACCAAGGCCGAGAATGTCATCAAGACCTGCCGCATCCTCATCGATGAACATGGCTCACAGGTACCAGCGACACGTGAAGCACTGGAAGCGCTACCCGGCGTGGGTCGCAAAACAGCCAATGTGGTGTTGAACACGGCGTTCCGCCAGCCGGCCATGGCGGTAGACACACATATCTTCCGTGTCTCGAACCGCACTGGTATCGCGCCGGGAAAGAACGTATTGGAGGTAGAGAAGAAGCTGATGAAGTTCGTGCCCGCTGAATTCCTGATGGACGCGCACCACTGGCTCATCCTGCATGGACGCTATACCTGTGTGGCGCGCAAACCCAAGTGCGGCTCCTGCCTCATCGAGGATGTTTGCGAGTACAGGGACAAGACGGACAACTGAGCCGGTTTGGTGCCAATCGGACTACGGGCGGGCGCGGGGCATTCAGCCAATCGGACCACGGGCGGGCGCGGGGGCCCGCCCCTACGGGGGGGATTGGTTATTTTTTCGGGGCTTCGAGACTGGGGACGCCCTTGCCGCCGCTGAGCAGGCCGCTCTCGGTGTAGATGCCGAGCTTGTCGCGCGTATCGACAATGTCGAGGTTGCGCATGGTGAGCTGGCCGATGCGATCCTGCGCCGTGAACATCGAGTCACCCTTCTCCATCGTCAGACGTTCCGGATGGTAGGTCAGGTTCGGGCTGTCGGTGTTAAGCAGGGAGTAGTCATTGCCGCGACGCAGCTCCAGCGTCACTTCACCTGTGACGGCAGAAGCCACCCAGCGCTGCGCACTTTCACGCAGCATGAGCGTCTGCGGGTCGAACCAGCGGCCCTGGTACAGGAAGCGGCCAAGCTTCATGCCGTTGATACGGTACTGTTCGATGGTGTCTTCGTTGTGGATGCCGGTAACGAGGCGTTCGTAGGCAATGAACAGCAGCGCCATGCCGGGTGCTTCGTAGATGCCGCGGCTCTTGGCTTCGATGATGCGATTCTCGATCTGGTCGCTCATACCAAGGCCATGACGGCCACCGATGCGGTTGGCTTCCTCCAGCAAGGCGACACTGTCGCTGAAGGTCTTGCCGTTGAGTGCCACGGGCACGCCCTGCTCGAAGCGCACACACACTTCTTCGGCTTTCACCTCCACCTCCGGCTTCCAGAACGCCACGCCCATGATGGGGTTGACGATGCGCATGCCGCTGTTGAGGTGCTCGAGGTCCTTGGCTTCGTGTGTGGCACCCAGCATGTTGCTGTCGGTGCTGTAGGCCTTCTCGGCCGACATCTTGTAACCAAAGCCATGGGCATTCATGAATGCCGACATTTCGGCGCGGCCACCCAGCTCGTCAATGAAGGTCGCATCGAGCCAGGGCTTGTAGATCTTGAGGTTCGGGTTCGTGAGCAGGCCGTAGCGGTAGAAGCGCTCGATGTCGTTGCCCTTGTAGGTGGAGCCGTCGCCCCACACGTTGACATCGTCTTCCTTCATCGCGGCAACCAGCATGGTGCCAGTGACGGCGCGGCCCAGTGGCGTGGTGTTGAAATACGTAACGCCAGCCGTGCTGACATGGAAAGCACCGCTCTGGATCGCGGCGATGCCTTCATTGACCAACTGCGCGCGGCAGTCCACCAGACGGGCCAGCTCGGCACCATATTCCATGGCCTTGCGCGGGATCGCATCGTAATCAGCTTCGTCGGGCTGGCCCAGGTTGGCCGTGTAGGCAAAGGGACGCGCGCCCTTGAGCTTCATCCACAGCAGGGCCGCGGAGGTATCGAGGCCGCCGGAGAAGGCAATGCCGACTTTATCGCCGATGGGGAGGGACTGCAGGATGGTTGCCATGGAGATTTCCGGGTCACAAAACGAGGGCGCAAGGATAAACCATTCAGGGGGGCGAGTCATGGCCGGGGCGTCGTTGATTGGACCCTCGGGGAGTCAGATCTCGCACCGGAATCCGGCAAAAAAAGGCCGGCTCCAAGGGGAGCCGGCACATAGTCATCCTGAGGGGGATGGAGGGATGGCAGAATCAGGGCGTAGTCGACGCAGCTGCTTCGCGCACGCAGTCACGGACGCTACGGGCCACTTCACGGCGGTCTGCGTGGGCAGCGCGCAACTCCTGCGGTGTCAGCTGTCCGCCGGCATCCGCGTCAAGGCGGGTGAACTGTTCCGTTGCCTGGACCAGGCGGCCTGCGGCCAGTTCTTCTGCATCGAGCAGGGAGTCGTCGTTGCTGTCCAGCGTATCAAAGCGTTCCTCGATACCGGCGGGGCCTGCAAAGTCGGGACGGTCTTCCTGGACACAGTCCAGCACGGCCTCGCGCTTGCCATCCGGACGCGCTGGCCTCTGGGGTGACGCCAGCTCTTCGCGGCTCAGCTTCTCATCACCGTCCGTATCACGGCGTTCCAGCAACAGCTCCGGGCGATCTTCGTGGCGCGCCAGGAACTCATCGAGATCGATCATGCCATCGTCGTTTGCATCCAGTTGCGCCAGTGAGGGGCCAGCGCCACGACGCCGCTCCAGCATGCCGCGAACTTGCGGACCCTTGCCTTGCATACCCTTGCCTTGCATACCCTTGCCTTGCATACCCGGCCCCTGCATGCCGCGCTGCTGCATAAGGCGGCCGCCCTTGCCCGGGCCGGCAGGATCAACACCTTTCCCTGCTTGCGCGGGAGCATCCTGCGCGTATACCTGCACACCCAGCGCGAATGCTGCGGCGCCTATCACTGCTGCAATTGTCTTGATCTTCATTTATCGATCCTCGTACACACTGATTGAATGGAGGGGTTTCCAGGCAGGCATGCCGGCATTGCCTGTTCTTGTAGTCAGGAACGCAAGGGCTGCCAAGTGGTTTACAAACCATGGCGAGAAAGCGGAGTACAATCCGGCCATGACAACTGTATTCTCATCTCCCTGCTCCACGACCGTAGCCGGTTTGCTCCCGGCCGGCGCAAGGCCCGAGGGGTAACGCGAAGTGGTAACCCGGTAAGATGCTGAAGATTGCCTCCAGCAATACCATCCTGTATTGCATCCACTGGGATGCCTGCGTGCATTTCTACCAGACCATCCTCGGGTTCGAGTTGAGCTTTGCCAAAGACGACTGGTTCCGCGAACTCATCGTCAACGACGGCGCCCGCATCAGCCTGGCCAACGTGCAGCACTGCACGATTCCGTCCGGCGCAGGCGCCGGCCTTACCCTGTCATGGCAAGTGGAGGAACTGGAACCACTGCGCGAACACCTGGTGGCACAGGGCGTGAAGGTCAGTGCGATTACCAGCACCTCGTGGCGGGCACCGTGGTTCTATGGCTGGGACCCGGAGGGTCACCGTATCGAATTCTGGACGCTTTGAGTGGGAAGTATCACATGCCTGAAATGAATCGTATCAAAAGTATCCTTGCGGAACTGCAACAGTACAGCGAGGACTGCGCCTACAAGGGCTACAACAAGCACGACGGCCTCAACTCACCACTGCTGCGGCTCCTGCTGGGCTGGGCCCGCTGGCCCCGCATGGTCGCCATCCAGGGCGTAATGCGCTTTCCCGTCAACCTGCGGCCGCTGCTGCTGGTGCCGAAAACCTACAATCCCAAAGGTCTCGCCCTCTTTGCCAAGGGCTTCCTCGACCGCTGGCGACATGATCAAGACCCGGAGATGCTGCAGCAGGCGCGCGAGCTGCTGGCGCTGCTCGAAAGTCTCGGTACGCCCGAGGGTCGTTCCGGAATCTGCTGGGGCTACCATTATCCATGGCAGGACCCCGGTTTCCATGCTCCGGCGAGACTGCCCAATGCCGTGGTAAGTTGCTTCGTCTGTGAGAGTTTCCTCGACGCGTATCGCGCCACCGGTGAGCGACACTGGCTCGATGTGGTGCGCTCCTGCCTGGAGTTCTTTATGCATGACTTGCAGGTACTGAAGGACACACCCGATGAACTCTGTCTCGGCTACATGCCGCTGCCGATGACGATGCGCGTTATGGATGTGAGCATCCTGATCGGTGCGGTGATCGCGCAGTACAACACACTCTCCGGTGATGCCGTCTACGCCAGCGAAGCCAAACGCCTCGTGCGCTACGTCGTCAACCGTCAGACCGACTACGGCGCCTGGTACTACACTGATCCGCCGGGCGACTCCCACATCAAGCACGACAACTACCACACCGGCTTCATCCTCGACGCGCTGGAACGCTACATGCAGGCGACTGCCGAGCGCCAGTGGCAGCCACAGTACGATCAGGGCCTGGAGTTTTACGCCACGCACCACTTCGGGCCGGATGGCGAGCCCTACTGGACCAGTGAACAGCAGTATCCGTTCGACATCCATGGCGCCGCAGGGGGCATTCTGACCTTCTCACGCCACCGGGACCGCTATCCCGGACTGGCAGAGAAAGTTGCCGACTGGGCGATCAGTACCATGTATATGGGGAACGGTCGGTTTGCCTACCAGCAGACGCGCTGGTTCCGGAAGAGTTTCACGCTGCTGCGCTGGTGCAATGCGTGGATGTTCAGTGCCCTTGCGGCGTTGCAGTTGGAGCTGGCAAACGCGCCCGACCGAGATGCCTAGCGCTGGCGCAGCAAACGTGCCGGAACGCCAGCCATCACACTGCCTGGTGCCACGTCTTTCGTGACGACCGCGCCCGCGGCGACGATAGCGCCGCGTCCCACCGTGACACCGGCCAGCACGATGGCGCCCGCACCCACCCAGGCGTCGTCCTCGATGCGGATCGGGGCGGCGTCAGGCCCCGTGAAACGCAGGGTTTCGGCAGCATCCTCGGGGATGCGATGTCCACTGCTGATAATGCGCGCACCGTGCGCAATCATCACGCGATCGCCGATACTGATACCGCCACCGCAGATGAAGATGGCCGACTTTCCCACCGAGACGTCGTCACCGAGCACGAGCTTGCGGTAGTCATCCACCCAGACGTCTCGCCACAACTTGACTCTTGCACCCACGCGGGCCCCGCGCCAGCGCAGCAGTACGGACTTGGCCTTCGAAGACATGGCATCGTGCGGCGCAACGACCATGAACAACTCGACGAGGTAGTCCAGTATCGCTGTATGGAGAGGCACCTTGCTTTGTTGCATCGTCACTCGTCTCCGTGCTCGCCCGTTCAGGGTTTGAAGATCAGCCCCTGCCCCGTGGGCAGGGCCAGCACCGCGACACCGCGCTGGCGGGCAAACTCGTCGAAGGCCTTCTTCTGTTCCAGGTGTTTGGGCCAGCCATAATCATCGAGCACGATGACGCCACCCGGGGTCATGCGCTCCCAAAAACATTCTGCTGCGGCGATCTCGGGCTCGCGCGTGTTCATGTCGATGGACAGAAAGGCGATCTGGCGCGCCGTGACCTGGGGCAGCGTGTCCGGCACAACACCCTTGATGATGCGTACCTTGTCGGCATACGGGCTGAAGGTTCGCACCACGGCTTCATGGCAGGGCTCATACTCGCCGGCGCGCACGCCAGCCGCTTTCTCGGCGGGCGAGATGAGCCGCTCCACCAGCCCTTGGTAGGTATCGAGCAGAAAGAAGCACTTGTCGAGCTTTGCGAAACCGACGTAGTGGATGACACTGAGGGCATAGCCCCCGCGATTGACGCCGCACTCCACGAAATCGCCCTCGAGGCTGGCGCAACGTTCTGCTGCCCAGCAAACGATATAAGCACGCCAATGCAGGTCGCCGAAGGTCCACGAGCCGGTATCACGACCCGCTGCATAGGCCGCCATGAAACGCGGGTCCTGCATGAAGTCGGCGTTGTGCGTAGTGGCCATGCCATCCTGGTTATAGGTGGCCTTGCCGTAGAGAACGCGGTTGAGGTAATTGCCGCTCGCGGCATTGAGGAAGGAGATGATGCGCTTGCGCAACGGCGTGGGGATGGCATCGCGCAGGAACAGTCGCCAGGGTCGCATGCTCAGCCTCCCTGTTCCGGATGGGCCAGTTCCACGGCCAGGCCGGTGCGCAGCGATTCGAGTGCAGCAAAAGCCACGCGCATCCCAGCCACGGTGTCAGCGAACTCACGGGGCATTGCGCTGCCGCTGGCCACGGCATGCATGAAGGCAGCCACCTCGGGGTTGAAACCCTTGTCCTGCAGCATGGCATGCGTGGTCTTGTCCTTCTTGCCATTCTTCGCGATGACGAGCGAGCGCCAATCCTCCAGCACCGCCGTGCAGTTATCGCCAAACACCTCGATGCGCTCCCGTCCCATGGCCTTGTCGCCGTTGGAGAGGTACAGCAGCGTGCCAATGGAACCATCCTCATACTGCACGTTGATGCTGACATTGTCGGCATCGATGATGTCATGCGTCGCGCTGTGCAGTGACTGGGCGAACACGCGCCGCGGTGCGGCACCCACCACGAACTGCATGAAGTCGAGGAAGTGCACGCCTTCGCCGAGGATGAGTCCGCCCCCCACCTCGGCATCATGCAACCAGTGTTTGGCCGGGCGGAAGCCGGCGTTCATGCGGTAGAGCACGCTGATGGGCTGGGCATGCCCGGCAAAAGCGGCCTGCAACTTCTGCCCCAACGGCGCGAAACGGCGGTTATAGCCGACCATCACGCGGGCACCCGACTGCGCCTGGGCCGCGACGATGGCATCGAGTTCTGCCGGCTTCAGGCACAGGGGCTTTTCCACGAAGACGTCCTTGCCGGCGGCCAGCGCCTGCAGCGTGAGTTCCGCATGCGTGTCGTGACGCGACAGGATGAACACTGCCGAGGTGGCCGCATCGTCGAACAAATCTGCTGCTTCGGCGGCCGCAAACGCGAAGCCGTATTTCTCGCCGTACCACTTGCCCTTGAAACCACCGGCCGACAGGATGCCACGCTTGTGCGTGCCGGTGGCGTCGATGGCCTTCAGCAGGAACGATACCGCGTGGCTGCCGGCACCGATCACACTGACGCCGGGCACACCCCCGACCACGGGCGGTCGCGCCGCTGCCGCCAGAGCCATGGGGGAACGCAGCAGGGGCTGGGCAGTATCGTAGTTGAGCACCACGGCCACACTGGGTTCGCGGTTCTCGCCGGTCAGCAGCGCAAAGGCCTTGTCCGCTTCGGCCAGGGCGAATTCATGGGTGATCAGCGGCGCCATGTTCAGCTGCCCGCTCTTGATGAGATTCAGAATGGCCTGGATGTTGCGATTGCCGCTCCAGCGCACGAAGGCTGCCGGATAGTCCTGGCCTTTGCTCTCGTAGTTGGGATCGTTCACGCCCGGACCGAATGCCAGCGTGGTGACGAAATCGATTTCCTTGAACAGGTACTCGTCGCGCGGCAGTTCGTAGGGCAGGCGGCCAAGCGCCACCACCCTGCCCCGCTGCCGCGTGACGACGCCGGCCAGCTCGATGGGATCGGCGGTAGGTGCTGCAGCGGTGATGATCGTGGCGTCGACGCCAAGGCCGTCACTGAAGGCGAGGATGGCCTCCTTCAGATTCGCTGCGCTGCGCAGGAGCGCCTGCTCGGCGCCACAGCTCCGGGCAAGATCCAGCTTCGCCTGGTCGAGGTCGATGCCGAACACGCGACAGCCTGCCGCCCGCAGCAACTGCACCGTGATCTGGCCGATCAAGCCCAGTCCGATGACGAGTACGTTGCTGCCGATGTCGATCTGGGCGCGCCGCACGCCGTTCAGGGCAATTGCCGCAATCATGCAGAAGGCGGCGTGCCGCAGATCCACACCGTCCGGTACCCGCACGCAGAGGTTGCGCGGGATGAAGTTCAACTCGGCGTGGTTGGCCACCATGCTGCCGAAACAGGCCACGCGGTCACCCGGCTTCAGATCGCCGATGCCGGCACCGACTGCCACGACTTCGCCGGCAAGGCTGTAGCCCAGCGGCACTGGCGAGTCGAGATTGTTCGCCACCGCCTGGTAGGCAGCCATGATGCCATCACTGCGAACCACGCCCAGTACCTTGCCGACCAGATCCGGCCGTGAGCGTGCCTTGTCCAGCAGATTTTTCTTGGCAAGGCGCACAGTGCCGCCTTCGGTGCCCGCACTGATCACCGAATGATGCGTACGCACCAGCACGCCGTTGGGCTGCAGCAAGGGCATCGGCACTTCATGCACTTCGAGGGCGCCGGTTTTGAAATTCTGGAGTATCTGCTTCACAGTGCGTTCCAATCCTGAGTAGGCCAAGCGCTCATGCAGCCGGCTTGCGGGCCACGATGATGACACCTTTCTTGAGCAATTCTTCTTCGCTGTAGTCCGCCAGCTCGCGGCGGATGTCAGCCGTCAGCAAGGCCCTGCCTTCCCAGGCCGAGGGCTCCCATGCCAGCAGTTCGAACTCCTGTTCGAACACCGCGCGATAGGCAGGCTCGCGCAGGCAATTGAGCCAGGACGGGCGTTCCGCGAACTGACGCTGCCGCAGATGGTCCCAGGGCGGCACGCGCAGCGAGGGAGTTTCGTCCGGGTATTTCCATTCCACGTGATGGCCACCGGAAATGCTCGGGTACAAATGCACATTGATATAGGCGATCCCGCCCGGCTTCAGCACCCGGCGCACTTCGCGCGCTGCTGCCGCGATGTCGGGGATGTGCTCGAACACTTCATGCGAGGCCACGAGATCGAAACTGGCGTCCGCGAAGGGCAGGCGCTCTGCGGTGTGCTGCCGCAGGTCGAGCCCGTCGAAGCGCAGCGGGAACGCTGCGGATGCAGCGAGGGCCGCCCGGTAGCGACCACGGTACACCAGATCCCAGAACAACGTTTTCACCGCCCGCTCGAGGCCATTGCTGCGCCAGATGTGCAGATACTTGTCGGGGCGCCGGTCGCCGCGCACGTATTCCATGTCGACACCGCTGGTGTGGGCACCAAGACTGTGAAGCAGGATAGTCTGCCATTGCAAAAGGCCACAACCGACGTCGAGCACGCGCAAGCCGGCAAGGTCGGGCAGCCAGGGTTGTAGTGTGCGCTGCATACGGGCGAACCAGGCTTGATGTTCCTGCGCAAAGCGGACGGTATGGCGCTGCGCCAGAGCCAGTTGCCCGAGATAGAGCCGCAGACGGCCGGACAAGTTACTTCACCGCCTCGATCATCAAATGCCATCCGATGACCTTGCCCAGGGCGCGGTGCAGGAACGTGGGCATGAGCTTGTTGGCCAGGCCCCAGCCGGTGCCATACAGATAATCGATGGACACCTGCGTATCGCTGTAGTTGGCGAAGAAGCGCCTGGCTTCGCCCGGCATGTAGGATTTTTCCACGGGACAGGGATCACGCCGCGAGCCGTCGAAGGGAACACCGGTGAGACGATGCGCCAGCCAGTTCAGCGAGCGGGTGTTGTAGAGCATGATGTAGGCCTTGCCACCGGGCTTCAGGACGCGGCGCACTTCCTCGATGGACCCGGCCGTGTCTGGCGTGTGGTGCAGAACACCGAAACTGTAGACCGCGTCGAAGGTGGCGTCCGCAAACGGCAGCTTCTCGGCATCGGCTACCCGGAAGTCACCGCTCAAACCATACAAGGCGAAACGCTTGTTGATCAGCTCAATCGCCGCCTCAGTGAGGTCCACGCCGGATACCTGCATGCCACGGCGTGCGAACTGGATGGTGTCGTTGCCCATGCTGCAGCCGACTTCGAGCAGCTTGCCACCCGGGTGCGCGGCAGCGATGCGATCGAACAGGGGTTGCAGGTGATAGTGGTATTCGTAACGCAGGACTTCGGCGGCATCGAAGAATTCACGCGTGCCGATGTCGTCACGCTGCAGTTGGTTGAACTGGTTCACGTTGCGATTCCAGAAATCGCGGACCTGATCCTTCTCTGATGCGGGGCTGTTCATTTCATACCTGCGACTCATACCTGCGATTCATGGCTGGACTGTCCACTCCGGACCGTCCGGCATCGGCCAGGGCGGCGCGGAATGGACTGTTTCGAAGCGGCCTGAGACTACCATATTCCCCGTATGACGTCCGCTAAGGGGTCGACTGGCGGCGCAACAGTCCGGAAGCAGCAAGTCCGAGCAGTGCCGGGCCCCAGGCAAGGGCCAGCGTCATCACCCGCGCTACCAGATAGGCGGCCAGCACGGCAGCAGGCTCGAAACCGTACAACGAAAACAGTGCCACGGCCGTGAATTCGACGGTGCCAACGCCGTTCATGCTCAGTGGCAGGTAAGCCACGAGCGAACTCACGGCCATCAGGCGCAACAGCAACAGGAAAGGCAGTGTCTCCAGGCCCACGGCCTTGCATACGAACCAGAAAGAGAACGACAGGATAACGACCTTGACCAGGGTCAGGGCGATATTCAGCAGCAACCGTGCAGGATGTCGGCGCGCGACTCCCGCGGCTTCCCTGAGCACGTTCAGGCCATGCACGACGATGCGCCGGACCAGTGGCAGCTTCCACGTAAGGCCCAGCATCACGATGCCCGCCACCAGGCAGGCGAGGCCGGTGAAAAAGCTCCACGTCGCAAGCTCGAATCGACCCACGACATCCAGCAATCCCCATGCTGCCAGCAGCGCCATCACGACCAGACTCACGAGTTTGTCGAGGAAGAGTCGCCCCAGGCTGTGAGTCCAGCGCATGCCGCGACGTTTCATCAGCCAGGAAAGCATCCCGACGTCCCCGACCTGCCCCGGCAGTACCAGCCCCACGGCCCAACCCAGCCAGAAATAGCCGATCCAGGCACGCAGGCCGACCGGATGGCTGATGCTGACGAAGAGATAGCTGTTGCAGGCACCAAGCAGCGTGGCCACGCCGGACAACACCGTGGCCCAGGCCAGCAGACCGCCATCGACATTGCGCAGCACGCTGCCGAGTTCGGCTGGCGAGATGATGCTGATCAGCAAGGCCAGGATCAACAGGCCGGACAACCACAGCAGGATGGCCTTGGTACGGCTCATGCTGATCTGCTCATGCCGATGCTCCCCGTCGCCCTTCAAAAATGTCCAGCCACAGGTGGCTGCCGATCATCAAGTAGAGCATGAAGTAGTGCCAGCGGTAACGCTTGCTGGCGGGAAGCTGCAGCAGGAAGGCGACAAAAGCGGGATTGAACAGGCCGTGTTCGCGCACCTTCTGCGGCGCCAGCTGCTCCTGCGCCAACTGGGCAAGGTGCTGATGAAAGAAGGATGGCGAGTCGACCTGAAAGCCGCTCTTCGGGCGGTTCAGCACTTCCGCCGGCAGCACGGCAGACAGCTCGGCGCGCAGGCGTGCCTTGAGCTTGCCGCGCGGCATCAGCTCGCGCCGCGGGAATTGCTGCAGTCGCGCTGCCACCTGCGCATCAACCATCGGTACGCGCGATTCCAGACCGTGCGCCATCGAGCAGCGGTCCTCCTGCCACAGCAGATCGTTGACCAGCTTGTTGTGCCATTCGAACGTCGCGGCGGCCTCCACGGCATCATCGCGCTGTGGCCAGCGTGCCTGCAACTGCCCGAAGGCATCCGGAGGATTGCTTTCCAGCATGCGCGGACCGTAGATCCAGTGGCGATGCCGCGGGCAGTCCCACAAGTTGCGGATGAAGCCGTAAACCGCTGAATCATTATTGCCGTGCCGCAACAAGGCGCGCACGCGGTCATATTCGTTCCATTCATTGGCGGGCGCAAACAGCGAGGAGTCGAAGCCATTGAAGCGGGCGCTCGTGCGCAGTGGCGCCAGCAGACCCTGCACCTGCTGGAACTGCCACAGCAGCCGGTACACGTTGTAGCCGTAACAGAGTTCGTCACCGCCCATGCCTGACAGCACCACCTTCACATGGCGGCGGCTGAGACCGGCCAGCAGATATACCTGCAACGCATTCACCTTCGGCATTTCCATATGCCAGATGAGTTTGGGCAGTTGCTCGCGCAGGTCGTAATCCACGCTGCCACACACGTTGGGTACACCGAAGCGGCGCGCCGTGTCGGCGGCGTTCTCGGCTTCGCGCGCATCGTCGCCGATGGCCAGCGTAAAGGTGCGCAGCGAAGCCCGCTCGGCGGCCAGTGCCAGGATGGCAGCCGAATCGATGCCGCCCGACAGATGCACGCCCACTTCGACGTCGGACACGAGGTGTGCCTGCACGGAGCTGCGCAGGGTGTCGAGGATGGACACGGGCTCTGGTGTTGGTGGCAGCAAGCGGCCGAGCTCGCGCAAGCCCTGCTGCGGCGTCCATTGCAGGATGCTGCCGGGCGCCACCTGCGTCACTCCCTTGAACAGCGTGGCCTCGCCCAGCAGGTAGCGGAAATTCATGATCTGGTGCAGGTGGGCTTCGTCGAGTCGCGGCGCGATGCTGCCGGCGGCCAGCAGGGCCTTGGCTTCGGAGCCGAACAACAGGCGTCCCTGCGCATCCAGTGCATGGAACAACGGCTTGATGCCGCAGGCGTCGCGCACCAGTAGGCCAAGGTTGGCGACCTGGTCCCACAGCACGAAGGCGAACATGCCGCGCAGCCGCGAGAACCCGGCGGTGCCGTAGCGCTGGTAGACGGCCAGGATCACTTCACTGTCGGAAGCGGTATGGAAGGCATGACCCGCCGCGAGCAGTTCGCTGCGCAGCTCACGATAATTGTAGATCTCGCCGTTGAACACCAGCAGGCAACTGCCATCGCTGCTTGCCAGTGGCTGCGCGCCACCATCCAGATCAATGATGGACAGGCGCACGTGACCCAGGACCGCGTGTGGCAACACTGCCCTGCCCTCGCCGTCAGGTCCGCGATGGCGGATCGCGGCCAGCATGCAGTCCAGCACGGGGCCAGCCTCTGCGGCCGCCTGCACCTCGCGGCTTAACCACCCGGCTATGCCGCACATGCGCTCATCCCTTACCAAACTCCTTTGCGAGCTGCACGATCAGGCCCGTCACATCCACGCAGTCGTCCAGCAAGCGTTGGCGCTGAAGCTGCCAGTGCCCGCGCGGCTGCTCGAGGATGGCGGAAGCGGCCGCGATGATGGCCTCGGCATCGAGCTGCTGCAGGTTGGTCACGAGGCCGTACTTTTCCTCCTGCTCATCCGTGTAGCCACGCCCGGTGTGCGCGGCATAGATGGACGGCACGCCCAGCACACTGGCTTCCGAGGCCAGCGTAGCGCTTTCGCCCAGGCAGAGTCGGCAATGCGCCAGCACATCATGCAGCGCGGCAGGATTGCCGCGGTACAGATATGGGGCGAATTCGGCACCGAGCGGCTGCTCTGACGAGATAAGCACGCGTCCGCGCTGCGCCAGAAAGCCCACCACGGCAGCCAGCAAGTCACGGTTCCAGCCACGCTCGCCGACGTCGTGGTTGGCCTGCCAGGACACAATGCGCAGCAGGAAGTTGTCCCGGCCTGCCTCGTAACCGTTGGCCTCGGCCACTGCCGCGTCCGGCGTGAAATAGCGCGGATGCAGATAGGCCAGCTCGTGATAGCCGGCATAGCGACGGTGATGCGCGGGCAGCCAGGCCTTGTAGCAGTCCGGCACCACCACGAGACGAGCGAACGGATAGGTGATGCGGTTCTGCATGTGCGCGTTTTCGGTGTCGTAGAACACCAGCGAAGGGATGCCGGTAAGCTTGCCCACATGCGCGATGAAGGTACCGCCGATGGCGAGCATCACGTCGGGCTTGAACTTGCGTGTGACGCGCCATAGGCGAAAATCGCGCTGCACCAGTTCGCGCAGCAGCGCGAGCTTGCTCTTGCCGAGCCGGCTGAGCGTCAGATGCGGTATACCGAGGGCGTCAAGCAAGGCAATGGTGACGTCCTTGGCGCGCGACGTGAACAGCACCTCATGGCCGTCTGCCTGCAGGAGCTTTGCAGCGTTGCGGAAAAAATGGACGTGCGCCGGATGGTTGATGTCGATCAGGACTTTCAAGACAGGGCTCCCCTCCGGAAGATCGGGCCCACTGCAGCACACCGGCGCAGCAGACCCGCAAGCAGGCTCACGTTCAGCCCAGCGCCGCCGCTCCGGCCGTGGCCACAATGCCATCCTGGTCGGAATTCACGCCCGACACCCCTACGGCGCCGATGATCTTGCCTGCCACGACCAGCGGCACGCCGCCTTCGGCCGCCACCACGTCGCGCATCGTCATCACGCGCAGGCCCAGGCCGCCACCAGCCACCATGTCCTGGAAGACTTTGCTGGGACGCTTGTACAGCGCGGCAGTGCGCGCCTTGTCCAGCGCCACGTTGACGCTGGCGTTCTGGGTCTCGTCACGCTTGATGAAGCCAACGAGGTTGCCGGCCGTGTCGACCACGGCGATGGCGACGTTCCAGCCCTGTTTTACAGCTTCGGCTTCGGCGGCCGCCAGGACCTTTTTGGTTTGTTCGAGATTCACGGTGGGGCCGTAGGTGCTCATGGTGTACTCCTCTTGGATCGTTACAGGTTGCTTGGGCTTATTTGACGGTAATCGGCTGTGCTTCGGCAATGCGCTGCTTCCACTCGGCGGGACCGCTCTGGTGCACGGAGTTGCCGTTCACGTCCACGGCAACGGACACCGGCATGTCCTCCACCACGAACTCGTGGATCGCTTCCATGCCGAGGTCTGCGAAGGCCACGATGCGGGCCTGCTTGATGGCTTTCGACACGAGGTAGGCAGCGCCGCCCACGGCCATCAGGTATACGGCCTTGTGCTTCTTGATGGCTTCAATGCCAACAGGGCCGCGCTCGGCCTTGCCGATCATGCCGAAGAGGCCGGAATTCGCCAGCAGCTCTTCGGTGAACTTGTCCATGCGCGTGGCTGTGGTGGGACCGGCGGGGCCGACCACTTCGTCACGCACGGGATCGACCGGCCCGACGTAATAGATGAACTTGCCCTTGAGATCGACACCGGCAGGCAGGCCCTGGCCGCTGCGGTACAGTTCGATCATGCGCTTGTGCGCAGCGTCGCGGCCAGTGAGCATCCTGCCGCTCAGCAGCAGGGTGTCGCCAGGCTGCCAGCTTTCGATCTCGGCGCGCGTGACCGTATCCAGATTTACACGGCGTGCCGTGGGGCCGACTTCCCAGGTGATCTGCGGATAGTCACTGAGTGTGGGTGGGTGCTGTTCAGCTGGCCCGCTGCCATCCAGGACGAAGTGCGCGTGGCGCGTGGCGGCACAGTTGGGAATCATCGCCACGGGCAGCGAAGCCGCGTGCGTCGGGTAGTCCTTGATCTTCACGTCCAGCACCGTGGTGAGGCCACCGAGGCCCTGTGCGCCGATGCCCAGCGCATTGGCCTTGTCCATGATCTCAAGACGCAGCTCTTCCACGCGATTACGCGGGCCGCGCGCGCGCAGCTCGTCGATGTCGACGGGGTCCATCAAGGCTTCCTTGGCCAGCAGCGCGGCTTTCTCTGCGGTGCCGCCAATGCCGATGCCAAGCATGCCGGGCGGGCACCAGCCGGCACCCATGGTGGGCAGCGTCTTGAGCACCCAATCCACGATGCTGTCGCTGGGGTTCAGCATGACGAGCTTGCTCTTGTTCTCGGAGCCGCCGCCCTTGGCTGCCACCTGGAAGTCCACGGTGTCACCGGGCACCAGTTGTACGTGGATCACAGCCGGGGTGTTGTCTTTGGTGTTCTTGCGGGCACCGGCGGGATCGCTAAGGATGGAGGCGCGCAGTACGTTGTCCGGGTGCAGGTAGGCACGACGCACGCCTTCGTTGATCATGTCCTCAAGGCCCATGTTGCCCTCCCACTGGACGTTCATGCCCACTTTGACGAACACGGTAACGATACCGGTGTCCTGACAGATGGGGCGATGGCCCTCGGCGCACATACGCGAATTGATCAGGATCTGCGCCATCGCGTCTTTCGCGGCCTGGCTCTCCTCGCGCTGCCAGGCACGATGCACGGCCTGGATGAAGTCCACGGGATGGTAATAGGAAATGAACTGGAGGGCGTCAGCCACACTGTGGATGACGTCGTCCTGGCGAATGATAGTCATGTCAACGCGGTCTCATGCGGTAGAATCATGGGGCCAGATTCTAGCACGCCTCTTTCCGATGACTGCGGTAACGACCTATGCCTTTGAAGCAAATCACACGACTTCTGCTTACCCTCCCGTTGGCGCTTCTCCTGAGCACAGGGGCGCTGGCGCAGGAGGACGATTTCACCATACTGTTTCTGGGCGATTCGCTCACGGAAGGGCTGGGGCTCGAGGAACACGAAGCCTTTCCCAGCCTGCTGCAGCAGCGCTTCAACGCCGAGGGACGCGCCGTCGGGGTTCTTAACGCAGGCATCAGCGGCTCTACCTCGGCCAGCGGTCTCAGCCGCTTGCAGTGGTATATCCGTTCACAGCCAGACCTCATGGTGTTGTCGCTGGGTGCCAACGATGGCCTGCGCGGCCTCAGCGTGGACGAGATGAAAGCCAATCTCGCCAGAACCATCGAGTTCGCCCAGGCCAACGGGGTGCAGGTGGCACTTACCGGCATGCTGACGCCACCCAACATGGGCCCGGAGTACACCGAGACCTTCGCACGCGTGTTCCCGGATCTTGCCGAGCAATACCAACTGCCCTTCCTGCCCTTCCTGCTGGAAGGGGTTGCCGCCGTTCCCGAACTGAATCAGGGCGACGGCATCCACCCCAACGTCGCAGGCACGAAGATCGTGGCCGAGACGCTGTACCAG
>JBIIWP010000171.1:0-3771 GCA_044338855.1 Pseudohongiellaceae bacterium
GCCGCTGCTGCCAGGATCCTGAAACGGCCCGAACGGCTCGTTTACGCTTAATTTACGCCGCACTCTGCAGCAACCATGGATACTTTATGCCGGCGGCCCTTACATTGACCGGAGTTGAAGCCCCCTCCCGCACACAGCTGGACCAACGACCAGAAGGTACCGAGCGCAGATGAGCGACACCAGTACAGTACTGCCTTCCGGGCTGGCCGATACTGGCTACCACGGCGCGCTGTTTGCGCTTGGCGCGGTCGCGGTTGCCACCCTGGTGTCGGCCCCCTTGTTCCTGTTTGTGAGCTTGCCCAGCCTCCTGCTGATCTATGTATTGGCAGTGGTCGTTACCGGCCTGCGTTACGGTTCGCCGCCGGCATTGCTGGCAGCGTTCACAGGACTTTGCGTCCATAACTACCTGTATACCGTGCCGTATTACGCCTTCGGCATGCCGCACGAAGACGACATCTACTCGCTGCTGTTCCTCTCCCTGATTGCATTGGCCTGCGGCCCGGTAGCGTCGCGCATCCGCAAGCAGTTCATCGAGTTGCACCTCAGCAACCGCTATCTGGAAGCCCTGCGCCTGCTGGGCCAGGATCTCTCGGTAGCGGAAGATGCCAAGGCCGTCTGGGAGGCCACGGCGCGTGAACTGCGCAGTGCATTACAGATCGACTGCTGGCTTCTGTATCGCGAGGAAGGGCTTACTCGCGCAGAACCGGCACACTCTCCCTTTCCACCAGAAGTACTGGAGTTGATGGACTGGAGCTTTGCCCAGGCAGAGCCTTCGGGGCGCCATACTGCGCGACTCGGCGACCATGAGTGGACCACCTTTCCCGTGCTCCTCGACGACAAGGTACTGGCGGTCTGTCTGCTGAAGTTCGCATCAACGCTTGAAACACTGCCGGAATTCGAATTCAAGCTGATCCAGGCCATGCTGCGCCAGACCGCCGCCACCGTCGGCAGGATCAACCTGACACGCGAACTGGAACATACACGCGTGCAGGCGGAGGTGGAGCAGTTGCGCTCGGCGATGTTGTCCTCGGTGTCGCACGACCTCAAGACACCGCTGGCCGCGATCATGGGCGCGGCCGAAAGCGTAAGCCTGCTGGACCGCCAGTTGACGCCGGAGGATCGCAGCGAATTGATGAACATGATCTGGTCAGAAAGTCACCGCCTCGACACCTATATCCAGAACCTGCTGGACATGACGCGCCTGGAGAAGGGCGCTTTGAAAATCGAACGCGACTGGGTGTCGGTCAATGATCTTGTGGGTAGTGCCATGAGTCGCCTGAAGCGCTATTTTCCCACCGTGCATCTTGAATACAACGCGGTAGCGGAACCGCCTTTGCTCTACGTGAATCCCGCGCTGCTCGAACAGGCCCTGTTCAATATCATCGAGAATGCGGTGAAGTACTCACCATCAGATGAGACGGTCGTGATCAGTGTCGACAGCGACAGCAGCCATTGCCGCATCGCCGTACAGGATCGCGGCCCCGGCATTCCCGCACACCTGCTCGACAAGATCTTCGACATGTTCTACGTGATCGGGGAAGGTGACCACCGCAAGCACGGCACGGGAGTGGGGCTCGCCATCTGTCGTGGCATGATCAACGCACACAACGGGCGGGTCTGGGCAGAGCAGCGTGACAACGGCGGCACCCGCTTCGTGGTGGAACTGCCACTGGTCTACCCGAATTCCCTGCAGGAAGGCTTCAGTGAGGAAGAGCAGTGAGCGCCAGGATAGTGATAATCGATGATGAAGCGCAGATTCGTCGCATGCTGCGCATTGCGCTGACCAGTGAAGGCTATGACGTGACGGAAGCGGAGAATGCCATGAAGGGCCTTACGGCAGTGGCACGCCAGCAGCCGGATCTGGTGATCCTCGACCTTGGACTGCCCGACAAGGACGGCCACAAGCTGCTGGAGGAGCTGCGCGACTGGTCGCCGGTTCCGGTCATCGTGTTGTCGGCCCGGGGCCTCTTCCACGAAAAGGTACGTGCGCTGGACGCCGGTGCGCGCGACTACATCACCAAGCCCTTCAGCGTGGAAGAATTGCTGGCGCGCATTCGGGCGCACCTGCGCGATACCTCCAAGCCCCAGACCCCGTCGGTACTGGACGATGGTTACCTGCTTATCGACACAGGCAAGCGCAACGTCACGGTAGCCGGCAAGCATGCAGGGCTCACGCCGAAGGAGTATGCCGTGCTGGCAGCGTTGGCCAAGGTGCCGAACTGTGTGATCACGCAGTCGCAACTGCTGCTGACCATCTGGGGCCCGACGCATGAGCAGGACACGCATTACCTGCGCATCGTGATCAGCCATCTGCGGCAGAAGCTCGGTGACGATCCCACGGAACCCAGATACATCCGCACGGAATCAGGCGTAGGCTATCGCCTGGTGTGGGATGCGGCGCTGCCAGCCCTGGAATGAACCGCGTACATAGGCAGCGACTTCAGAAGAAGGCGTGGTAGCCGAGCCAACCCAGCACACCCAGCAACAACACCGTGGCTATCCAGCCGATCGGCTCGATGAATTCTTCCAGAGTGCGTACCGCGCGCTCGCCACCGAGACGGATCAGCAACGCCACCAAAAACACGCGCTTGCCGCGACCCACCACCATGCTGGCCATGAAAGGCAGGAACGGCAGGCCCACAATGCCGGCTGCCCAGGTGAATATCTTCAGCGGTATTGGCGTGAAACCGGCCAGGACCAGCAGCCAGAAAGTCTTCCACGGCGATTGCGAGGAAAGCTCGCGCAACTGCGTAACCCAGGCGTCGAGACCCTCGCTCCAGCCCAACACCACAAACAGCGGTTGCAGCAGTTCGTAGGTGTAGTAGCCCAGCAGATAGCCGACGACAGCGCCGGCCATGGAGCCTGCCAGGCTGAGTCCTGCATAGCGGAAGCCCTGCTGCGGGCGCGACAGGCACATGGGCGCCAGCAACACTTCGGGCGGGATGGGGAACACGATGGCTTCGGCAAAGCTCAGCGTGGTCAGCACCGTGGGCGCATTGTGATGAGCGGCCCAGCGCAGCACGCGCTGGTACAGACCTGCGAACAGCTTCATGTGGTTGCCCGGATCATGCCTGGCTCTCAGCCTGCAGCGCTTCCTTGCGGACCACGCTGTGGTGACGACCATAGAAAATGTAGACCATGGTGCCGATCAGCATCCATATGATGAGGCGCAACCAGGTATCACCAGGCAACGACACGGCCATGAGACCGCAGAAGAAGGCGCCAGTCGTGCACACGAACCAGGGTGCCGGCACCCGGAAAGGACGGTGCAGGTCCGGGCGCTTGTAGCGCAGGACCAGCACGCTCACGCACACCATCACGAAGGCTACCAGCGTGCCGATGGACACCAGTTCCGCGAGGATGCCAATGGGAAAAAGTCCGGCCATCAACGCCGCGATGCTGCCGGTCACCAGCGTAGCCACATGCGGGGTGCGGTATTCCTTGTGCACCCTTGAAAACATCGGTGGCAGCAAGCCATCGCGTGACATGGCCAGCAGGATGCGCGCCTGCCCCAGAATCAGCACCAGCACCACGGAAGTAAGACCTGCAAGTGCGCCGAACACCACCCAGGGCGTGAGCCAGTCGAGACCTTCGTGCGCACGCAGGGCCTTGGCCACCGGTGCGGCGGTATCGAGTTCGGTGTAGGGCAGCAGGCCCGTCAGCGTCAGCGCCATGAGGATGTACAGCAGCGTGCAGATAGCCAGCGACACCAGCAGGCCGAAGGGAATGTCATGCTCAGGTTTGCGCGCCTCCTGCGCAGCCGTCGAGACT
>JBIIWP010000140.1:0-6288 GCA_044338855.1 Pseudohongiellaceae bacterium
CGCCGGAAGCACGCAGGATGCCGGACCAGCCGAACTCGCCCCAGGTGCCGGTGTTTTCCGGAATGAAGGGCGTCCAGTTATCCACGTTAAGGTAGAAGGCGCCGAAGAAGATGATGGCAAGGATGATCGCGACTTTCAGGATCACCACCGCCGTGTTCACCATCGAGGTCTGGCTGATGCCGATATAGCAGATCCAGGTCACCAGCAGCACCACGGCCATGGCCGGCACGTTCAGCAGCGCGCCGGTGAGCTCAATGGAGAGCCCGTCCGGACTGGCAAAGGGTGCGGACGTCAGTGCGGCCGGCAGGTAGATGCCGATGATCTCCAGGAAGTCGACGAAATAGCGCCCCCAGCCGACGGCTACCGCACCCGAGGCAAACATGTACTCGAGCATGAGATCCCAGCCGATGAACCAGGCGGCGAACTCGCCCAACGTGGCATAGCTGTAGGTATAGGCACTGCCGGAGATCGGCGCCATCGAGGCGAACTCGGCGTAACACAGGCCCGCCAGCATGCAGCCGATGCCGGCGATGATGAACGAGATGGCGATGGCAGGTCCGGCGTGCACGGCAGCTTCAAGACCGGTCAGCACGAAAATGCCGGTACCGATCACGCCTCCGATACCCAGCGCTGTGAGTTGCCAGGGGCCCAGACTGCGCTTGAGCTGGGAGTTTTCGTGCTCACTCTGGATGGAGCTGAAGGATTTGGTCAGGAACAGCTTCGAGGCCATGCAGGAACTCCGGATGTTATGTTCTTGTGCCGCAGATCAGTCCGGGATTCTAGACGCTGAAGCTCACCTCTTACAGGCCTTTTTTTCCGCGTAGGGGCGGGCCCCTGTGCCCGCCCATGGCCTCCGCAAAACCCGGACTGGAGGACGCGGAGAATCGAGCCAATCGAACCACGGGCGGGCGCAGGGGCCCGTCCCTACACGGCGCGGAGGAGTTCGAGGGGCTTCTGGCGCAGCACCGACAGCGTGGCAATCAAGGCCGTCAGCACGCTGAGCCCGCTGATGGCGATGACGCTGAAGGTGGTCAGCACCGCAGAGAAGCTCCACAGGTTGTCGAAGATGAACCAGGAGATACCCCAGGACATGGCCAGGCTCAACACCACGCCCGTCAGCGCCGCGCAAAAGCCCAGAATGCCGAACTCGATCTGCACGATGCTTTTGACGTCGCTGAAATTGGCACCGAGGATCTTCAGCAGGTTGATCTCCCAGAAGCGCGACTTCACTTCATAGCGCGCGATGGAAAACAGTACTACCAGCCCGGCGAAAATCGACAGGTAGGCCATCACGCGGATGGCCCAGCTGATCTGTTCGGTGATGTCCAGAATACGCGCCACGATCTGCGTGACGTTGATGACGCTGACGTTGGGCAGTGCCAGCACGATGCTGTTCTGCACGCCGATGCGGTCTGCCTCCGCAACTTCACTGATGGCCGCAACCAGGGTCTTCGGCGCCGGATCCAGCACGCCCGGCTGGAACGACACGAAGAAATTCGGCTGAAAACTGTTCCAGTCCACCTTGCGCGTATTCACTACACGGCCAGTTATGGGCACGCTCTGGACATCGAAACCCAGCGTGTCGCCCAACTTCAGCCCCATGCGCTGCGCAAAATTTTCTTCGAGGCTGATGCCGGGCAGTTCGTCCGACGCAAAATCCCAGGCGCCATTCCAGGTCTCGCCCTCTACCAGCTCTTCCGAATCCTTTAGTGCGTCCTGATAGGTAAGGTTGTACATGCGGCGGCGTAACAGTTGTTCATCCGGGGTTTCTTCCACGTCGTCGATCACCACGCCGTTCACCTGGTCGAGGCGCGCGCGGATCATCGGTGACAGGAACGACAGTGCATAGCCGCGCTCCGCCAGCAGCCCCTCCAGATCACCCAGCTGTTCAGGCTGGATGTCGAACATGAAGAAGTCCGGCACCTTGAAATCCCTGGGCTGCGTGATCTCTTCCTGCAGACCCTTCTGGATCTGCGGAATCAGGTTGATCAGCAGCGAGCCCAGGCCAATGGCGAGGAAGCAGGACAGCGCACCGAGGCGGTTGCGGCTGAGGTTGCGCAGCGCCAGTTTGCGCGTGACGATCTTCTGCCCCGAGAAACTGCCACAGGCACTGAGCACACCCCAGGCAATGCCGCCAATGATACCGATGGCAACAAGGAAGCCGAGGATGAACAGGCTGCCGATCTTCAGCGAACCCGCCTGCCAGCAAGCCAGGCCCCAGAACACCAGAAGGATCGGGGCGTAGCTGGCCACATAACGCGTCCAGTGTGAGCGCACGGCCGAGGGCTGCACAGTCTCGTGGAACAGGCCGATGGGATTGAGGTCGTAGATCTTCGACAGGATCGGCAGGCAGCAGATGATGCTGCCGATGCTGCCCATGAACAGCGCGAGTACCAGCGAATTGGGCTCCATGCGATTCTCAAAACCGCGCGGCAGGAAACCGTCGAACAGCAGCGGCAGCGCCGGCAACGCGAACCACGCAATGATGCTGGCGATGATGGCACTGCACAGGCCCAGGATCACGATCTGCACCAGCGTCATTTGATAGGCCTGCTTCGGCGTGCCGCCAAGACACATCAGGATGGCCATGTCGCGGAAACGGCTGGTGAAGAAGCTGCGGAACAAATAGGCAGCACCCACGCCAGCGAGGAACAACGCTATCAGCGCGATGAGACCAAGGTAGTCGTTCATGTAGTCGAGGATGCGGCCGAGGTCTTCGCTTTCTTCCTCGTGCGTGGTGAGGCTGAGACGGTTGGTATCGCGCAGGATCTCGATCTCGGCACGTTCGAAGGCCTCCTCGAGACCGGTAACGTCGTAACCGGCCGGCAGCTTGTAGAAACGCGAGTAGGTAATGCGGCTGCCGAGCTGGATGAGACCCGTGGCCTCGATGGAGGCCTGGCTCATATAGATGGCGGGGAAACTTTGCATCACCGAGATCGTGCTGCTGGGATCCTCAAGGATCACATCGGTGATGGTGAAATCCGCGGCGCCGATCTTGAGCGTGTCGCCGATGGCCAGATCCAGGATCACCATGAGGTCGCGCGCTACCCAGATGTTGTTGCCGGTGAGCAATTCGGCGCGGGCGTTGCTCTCCAGTACCGAGTCAGCCTGCTGCAGGATGATGTCACCATACTGTGGAAAATCCTCCTCGATGCCCATCAGCAGACTCATACGCGAGTTGCCGTTGCCAGCCACCATTGACATGAACGAAATCTGGTCCGTGGCCTCGAAACTGCTGTTGAGCAGACCTTCGGTCATTCCCGTCTCGACCTCGGTCAGCGGGAAGCGCGAGGACACCTGCACGTCGGCCGTGAGAATGGACTTTGAGTTGTTCTCCAGGTGCTGGTCGATCGAATGCTTGAAGGAATCGAGGGCGATGAAACCGATCAAGCCGATGCTGAGATTCAGCACGAAGAACAGGCTGAACTTGTAATTGTTGGTTATTTCCTTCCAGGCCAGGTGTAACCACAGCATCTTAGACAAAGCTCCCATTCTGCAGGCGCTGCTCGCGCGCGCAGCGTTTCGCCAGTTGCTCGTTGTGGGTGACGAACAGCAGCGTCATGCCGTGTTCCTTCACCAGCTCAAAGATCATGTCCGATACGTAAGTGCCGGTGCTGTTGTCAAGGTTGCCGGTAGGTTCGTCGGCCAACAGGATCGAGGGCCGTACCACCATGGCACGGGCAATGGCCACGCGCTGGCATTCGCCACCGCTGAGTTGGTGCGGAAAATGTGTCATGCGCTTGCCCAGACCCACCTGGCGCAGCGCTTCCTCAGCCTTGGCCGTGGCGTCGGCATCGCGGAACAGGTCCAGCGGCAGCGACACGTTCTCCAGCGCGGTCAGGTGCGACATCAGGTGGAATTGCTGGAAGATGATGCCAATGTGGCGGGCACGGAATTTGGACAGCTGCTCCTCACTGAGTTTGTGCATGTCCTGCCCGTTCAGGACGATGGATCCGGAACTCGGGCTGTCGAGGCCGGCCAGCAGGGTCAGCAGCGTGGACTTGCCACTGCCGCTTTGGCCCAGAATGGCCAGAGTCTCGCCTTTGGTCATCTGCAGGTTAAGGTGCTTGAGTACCTCTACGGGTTCGACGCTGGCATCGGTACGGAAGGTTTTACAGAGGTCGTCTATTTCGAGAATCATGGTGGAGGATGGTCCTGGGAGATACTGCGGGCCTGTTACGGAAGATACGTGTGGCCCTGCCGAGGTGCAAGACCGCAGCTCCCGGATTTCCTTGCGGCCGTTAACGGCAGCCTATGGTTAGGCGCTACAATCTGCGCCCCCGCCACCCCCACGGATACCCGCCGCGCATGTCCCAGGATAAATACACCATGTTCCGCAATCGCCTGGACAAGGTGTATGCGCATCGCCGCAAAAAGGCCCGCCAACAGGGCGTTACCTGCTGGCGTTTGTACGACCTCGATCTGCCGGAATTCCCGCTGGCAATCGACCTGTACGAGGACCAGGTGCATGTAGCGGAATACCAGCGTCAACATACGCTCACACCGGAGCAGCATGCCCAGTGGCTGGCACAGAGCCAGGCCTGCATTGCGGATGTGCTGCAACTGCCGGCAGCCCATATCCACCTGAAGCGCCGCGAGGTGATCCGCGATCGCCAGCAGCAATACTCGAAGTTTGCCAGTGCCGGCGAGCGCATGACCGTACAGGAAGGCGGCCTGCGCTTCCTCGTGAATCTGACGGACTACCTCGATACCGGGCTGTTTCTGGACCACCGTCCGACACGGGCGCTGGTGCGCGAACAGAGCCTTGACAAGGATGTGCTGAACCTGTTCGCCTATACCGGCTCGTTTTCCGTGTATGCCGCCGCCGGTGGCGCACGCAGTGTCACCACGGTGGACCTGTCGAATACCTACGTCGACTGGGCACGCGACAATTTCCGCCTCAACAACCTGCCGCTGGAACCGCATGAGTTCCTCGCGGCAAATGTCCTGGAGTACCTGCCCACGCTGCCGAGCCGCAGTATGGACCTCATCGTGTGCGACCCACCTACCTTCAGCAACAGCAAGAAGATGCCGGGCGTGTTCGACGTACAGCGCGACCATCCCGCACTGATCAACCAGTGCCTGCGCATCCTCAAGGCCGACGGTCTTTTGTACTTCAGTACCAACAACCGCCGCTTCAAGCTGTTCGACGAGCACATAGAGACAGACCGCATACGTGACATCACGCGTCAGACCACGGGTTTCGACTTCGAGGGAAAACTGCAGCGCCTGTGCTTCGAGCTGCGTCCGCCGGCAACGGCAGTCACACCATCAGTGTGGCAGCGCCGCTGAAACGAGTACGCCTGAGGGCGTGCTAGAGGGAATGTTCCCAGTGCTGCAGACGGCGCCGCAGCAAGACGACTTCTTCGCGCAGGGTCTGCACTTCATCCAGCAGGTCCAGTACCAGCGCCAGATCCTGCAGTTGCACATCGAGGTCGCGTTGCAAACGCTGCGCGCGTTCGATGCGTAAAACGGTCTGCGTGGAAAAACGCCAGTCGGCGCGCGGCAACCGGGCATGTACGTCGATGATGCCGGCTTCCACGCACTGCACGATGAAATCGGCGTCCAGCAGGCGGCGCTGGCACAGCTCGTCGAAGCTGCAAGCCTGCTGCAGGACCTCCGCAAGTTCCATCAGGTCGCTGTCGTTCATCACTGTTCCTCCCAGGCTGCCCGCGGGTTACAGGCATTCTGTTCCTGCAAGTCGCGATAGAGCCCCTTGGCCGTGTCATTGATGTTGTCGGGCATCACCACCTTCAGCACTACCAGAAAATCTCCCGGCGGTTCGCCGGGCAAACCGAGCCCGGCCAGGCGCAGCTTCTGGCCAGTCTGGCTGGCAGGCGGGATACTGACGCGGGTCTTGCCCTTCAGTGTGGGAATGGTGACCTTGCAGCCCAGTGCCGCTTCCCACGGAAGAATCGGCACGACCAGCGAGATATTCTTGCCGTCGACACCGAACAGCGGATGCTGCGCCAGCTTGATGCTGACCAGCAGATCGCCCGGGCCGCCCCCGCCGATGCCGGGCGCCCCCTGCCCCTTCATGCGCAGCACCGCACCTGCCGGGGTACCGGGCGGCACCTTCACCTTCAGCTTCTTGATGCGATGCGAGATCAGGCCGCGCTCATCCACTTCCGGAACGCGAACCTGCAGCACCTGCTCGCAGCCATTGCTGACTTCCTCCAGCAACAGCGCCAGTTCGGCATGCACGTCTTCGCCCCGCATGTGCACCTGCGGACCAGCACCACCGGCCTGACCATGGTGGAAACGACCATCACGCCCAAACATGGCCTC
>JBIIWP010000105.1:0-11143 GCA_044338855.1 Pseudohongiellaceae bacterium
CTATACCACCAGTGTCGGTGACGTGTTGACCATCAAGCGCAAGTCGCAGCAACTGCAGTTGCTGCATCCGGTGGACTACGATTACTACGCCACCTGCCGCAGCAAGCTCGGCTGGTCGCACCGTCCCGGCAAGGCCTGACGGAGCCCGGCCATGTTTCGCACCTTTGATGCCAGTCTCGAGACTGACCTTTCCGGATACAGCCGGCTGCTGTGGCAGCAGGGAATCTCGCATCAGGTTGTCGAACACGAGGGGCGTCAAGTGTTGCTGATAGCCCAGCAGGGTCAGGCTGGCAAGGCGCTGGACTTGTACGAGCGCTGGCAGCGTGGCGAGATGATGCCTGCTGAAGGTGCTGATGGCAGGCTCACCACACTGTTTCAGGGCGAGGGCCTCGCCAGCGCCGCAGCGCGCGCCTTCATGAAGGCACCGCTGACGCTGCTGCTGATCGGCATCTGCATTGTTCTGGCGTTTCTCGCACCACTCGATGGCCCCAGCGCGCTGACCTATATGCTGCTGTACCCTGATTTCAGCTACGGCACACGCTTGATCGTGCTGGAACGCGTGCTTGCCAATTTTTCGATTCTTGATTTCCTTGCCATGCTCACGCCGATCCTGCTGCATGGTGGTCCCTTGCACCTCGTGTTCAACATGCTGTGGCTGTGGGAGCTCGGAGCCCGCATTGAAGCTCGCCAGTCCACGTGGATCCTCGCAGTTGCGATCGTGGTGCTCGCACTGGTCTCGAACACGGCGCAGTACCTGTACGGCGGTGGCAACAACTTCGGCGGCATGTCGGGCGTGGTGTATGGGCTGTTCACCTATGTCTGGATGTGGCAGCTGCTGGATCCCCGTGCCGGCTTGCGCCTGCAGGGCTCCCTGATTGTGTTCATGCTGCTGTCGCTGGTGGTGATGACCCTGCTCGAGCTGGACATGATCGCCAACGAAGCACATCTGGGCGGCTTTCTCGGCGGTATCGTATATGGTGCGGGAACCGCCACCTTCAGCCGCATTAAAAGAGGCTGGCATGCCCAGACCTGAACAAAACCGGGATTGCATATGAGCGACACACACGACGAGACACCGCAGCCAGCCAAGCCTGACAGCTACGACGCCTTGCTGGCGCAGTTGACACCCGAGATCCATGCCCGGTTGAAGACTGCCGTGGAACTCGGCAAGTGGGAGAACGGTGAGCGATTGACCCCCGCGCAACTGGAGCACTGCCTGCAGGCCATCATCGCCTGGGACCATCTGCATCTGCCGGAGAATGCGCGCGTGGCCTTCATCGACCGCAGTGGCCTCGGTAAATCCCACTGTGACGACTGACGCGTACCGCACATGACTACTCTTCGTGGACAAGCCAGCAAGCTGATCAGCCGCTTCGAGATGCCGGTGCAATACGCCATGCCACTCGGGCAGGCTCGTGTAGATCTGAACGAGCATATCGGGCGCCAGCTCACGCTTCGACATACCGGCCGGATCACCTGCATCCACTGTGGTCGCGTCACCAACAAGAGCTTCAACCAGGGCTATTGCTATCCCTGCTTCCAGACTTTGGCCCAGTGCGACAGCTGCATCATTTCCCCTGAACGCTGTCATTACGATGCCGGCACCTGCCGGGAGCCAGTCTGGGGTGACCATTTCTGCATGCAGGACCACATCGTCTATTTGGCCAACTCCTCCGGGCTCAAGGTGGGTATTACGCGTGCTTCCCAGTTGCCGACACGCTGGATCGACCAGGGTGCAAGCCAGGCGCTGGCAATACTCCGCACCCGCAGCCGACAGCAGGCGGGCTTTTGCGAGGCGATGTTCCGGCAGCACGTCACTGATCGCACCAACTGGCGCAGCATGCTGAAAGGTGAAAGTGAAAGCGTCGATCTTGGCGCTGAACGGGATCAACTGCTCGCGCGGTGTGCCATCGAACTTCAGGATATCCAGCAGCGTTTTGGTCTGCATGCCATCAACGTACTCAGTGGAGTCGATCCGGTTACCATCGACTATCCGGTGAAAGGATTACCGGAGAAGATTACATCGCTGGACCTGGACAAGTCGCCAGAGATCAGTGGCATGCTGCTGGGCATAAAAGGGCAGTACCTGCTGCTCGACAGTGGCGTCATCAATATCCGCAAATACACCGGTTATGAACTGGAGCTGCAACTGTCCTGAACGGCAGCAGCTCCCGCAGCAAGGGGTTTTTCGATGAAAGAAGCACACGGCTCCACCGTTTACCTCAAGGACTATCAGGTTCCGGACTTCCTGATCGATGAGACGCAGCTCCTGGTTCAGTTGCATGAGGACCATGCGCTGGTGACCTCGCGCCTGCAGCTGCGGCGCAATCCTGCGGCTGCCAGTGCGGATGCTGCGTTGATGCTGGTTGGTCGGCAGCTCGAACTGCAGCGTTTGTCGCTGCAGGGCAGGGAGCTGGCAGCAGGTGATTACCAGGTGGATGATGAACAGCTGGTGATCCACGGTGTTCCGGACCGGTTTCTGCTCGAATGTGTCACGCGCATCAGGCCGCAGGAGAATACGTCGCTTGAAGGGCTCTACAAGTCCCGCGTGATGTTTTGTACTCAGTGTGAAGCCGAAGGTTTCCGCAAGATCACCTACTACCTTGATCGCCCCGATGTTCTGTCGAGCTTCACCACGCGTATCGAAGCCGAGCGCAGCCGCTATCCCGTGCTGTTGTCCAATGGCAATCAGGTGGCAAAGGGTGAGCTGGCCGATGGCCGCCACTTCGCCACCTGGCAGGATCCTTTCCTGAAGCCCTGCTACCTGTTCGCATTGGTCGCCGGTGATCTCAAAGCGGTGGAAGACCGCTTCACCACCTGCAGTGGTCGCGACATAGCCCTGCAGATATTTGTTGAAGAAAAGGACCTCGACAAATGCGACTTTGCCATGGGAGCCCTGAAGCGTGCCATGCGCTGGGACGAGGAAGTCTACAGTCGTGAGTACGACCTCGACATCTTCATGATCGTGGCCGTGGACGACTTCAACATGGGTGCCATGGAGAACAAGGGTCTCAATATCTTCAATTCGTCCTGTGTACTGGCCAATCCTGCTGTGACCACGGATGCAGCATTCCAGCGCATCGAGTCCATCGTGGCGCATGAGTATTTCCACAACTGGTCGGGCAACCGCGTGACCTGCCGCGACTGGTTCCAGCTCAGCCTCAAGGAAGGATTTACGGTATTCCGCGATGCCGAGTTCTCCGCAGACATGGGGTCGCGTGCCGTCAATCGCATCGAGGATGTAAGCTTCCTGCGCACGGTGCAGTTCGCCGAGGACTCCGGCCCCATGGCACACCCGGTGCGCCCGGATTCCTATATGGAGATATCCAATTTCTACACCGTGACGATCTACGAGAAAGGCTCGGAGGTGGTCCGCATGATCGCGCGCCTGCTGGGCGAGCAGCTGTTCCGTCAGGGCACCGACCTCTACTTTTCGCGCTTCGATGGCATGGCCGTGACAACCGAGGACTTCGTGCAGGTGATGGAGGAGGTCAGCGGCATGGACCTCACGCAGTTCCGCCGCTGGTATACGCAGGCCGGTACGCCGCAGTTGGACGTCAGTCGCAGTTACGACGCTGCGCGCAAGGAATACACCTTGACCTTCCGCCAGCAGTGCCCGCCAACCCCGCGCCAGCCCCTGAAGGAGCCATTTTTCATCCCCGTTGCCATTGCTTTGCTCAACAGCAAAGGCCAGGAACTGCCGATGCGCTTTGCAGGTGAAAGCGCCATCCTTACTCAGCGTGTGCTGCAGGTGACAGAAGCCGAGCAGCGCTTCACCTTCGTCAATGTGCCTGAAGCGCCGGTACCTTCGCTGCTGCGTGGCTTCTCTGCTCCGGTGAAGCTCAAAGTCGACTACAGTCGTGAGGAACTGACGTTCCTGATGAGCCACGACACGGATGGTTTTGTGCGCTGGGATGCGGCGCAGCAGTTTGCGCTGCAGGTCATCCAGGATTGCATGGGCCAGCGTCGTCTCGGCCAGCCCTTCCAGATGGACCAGCGCCTTGTGGTAGCCTGGGAGCATATTCTGCGCAGCTGCCTCGACGATCCTGCCGTCGACAAAGCCATGGTCGCCAACCTGCTGTTGCTGCCGTCCGAAGCCTACATTTCCGAGCTGATGACCGAAGTGGATCCCGATGCCATCCATGACGTGCGCGAACAGGTGCGCAAGCAGCTGGCGCGACAGCTGCGACTGCTGTTCGGCGAGGTCTACCAGGCCAATTGCAGTTCTGCCGCCTATGCCTATACCGCAGACGATGTGGCGCGCCGCTCACTGAAGAACACCGTACTGAACTATCTGTTGACGCTGGAAGACCCCACCTGGCAGCACCAGGCCTGGCTGCAGTTTGCCGGCGCCACCAACATGACGGATGAAAGTGCGGCCTTGCGCGGCCTGGTCAATAATCCTTCTGCTTCCACCACCGCCTTGCGTGATGAACTGCTGGATACCTTCTACCGCAAGTGGAAGCACGAAACTCTGGTGGTGGAGCAATGGTTGTCGTTGCAAAGTGCCGCCCCGGGGCGTGGTAACCTCGAGCGGGTGAAGGCGCTGCTCGCGCACGAAGCGTTCGATATCCGCAACCCCAACAAGGTTCGTTCGGTGATTGGTGCGTTCTGCAACAGCAACCTCGTAGGCTTCCACGCCCTGGATGGGGAGGGCTACCGCTTCCTGGCCGACTACGTGCTGATACTCAACAAGTCGAATCCCCAGATTGCGGCGCGCCAGCTCACTCCGCTGACACGCTGGCGCAAGTACGGAGCCGCCAGGCAGGCGCTCATGAAAGACCAGTTGCAGCGCATCCTGGCGGAGCCGGATTTATCTGCGGACGTATTTGAGGTAGTCTCCAAGAGCCTGTAGAACAGGCGTCAACGGCAGTACCCTACCAATAACAACAAGCAAAACTGCAAGAGGGGAACCATGCATATCGATCCGCGGGAACTGATCAATCGTTCGGAGATGTCGCGCCTGCAGCATCTGGTCGTGACCATGACCGTGGTACTCAACGCCCTTGATGGCTTCGATGTGATGGCTATCAGTTTTGCTTCACCCGGCATTGCCGCCGAGTGGAATACCACCACGGTTGGCCTCGGGTTCATTCTCTCGATGGAACTGTGGGGCATGGCCATCGGTTCGATTGCGCTGGGCGGCATGGCTGACCACATCGGCCGCAAGCCGACTATCCTGGCCTGCCTGTTTGCCATGGTGATCGGCATGTTCATGGTGACAACCACCGACAGTCTTGCTGTGCTCGGTGCCTGGCGTGTCATCACCGGACTTGGTATCGGTGGCATGCTGGCGGCGATCAACGCGCAGGCTGCGGAGTTTTCCAGTGACAGCCGGCGTCCCATGTCCATTGCCATCATGTCAGCGGGTTATCCCATCGGCGGCGTAGTGGGTGGCTTCGTGGTGTCGCGTCTGCTTGAGTACTACGACTGGCGCGTGGTGTTTTACTTCGGCACCATTGCCACTGCGCTGATGATTCCCGTGGTGTGGAAGTTCATGCCGGAGTCCGTTCACTGGCTGGTACGCAAGCGTCCGGCCGGCGTGCTGGAGCGCATCAACGCTACCATGACCAAGCTGGGTCACAGCGTTGTTTCCGTATTGCCGGACCTGCGCGATGAAGCCTCACGCAAGACCTTCGTCGACATCTTCAGCAAGACCATGATTGCCACGACGCTGCTGTGTGCCGCAGCCTACTTCCTGCACATCACTACTTTCTACTTCATCCTCAAGTGGGTGCCCAAGCTCGTCGTGGACATGGGCTTCAGTCCCGCGTCGGCGGGTACCGTGCTCACCTGGGCCAGCGTCGGTGGTGCCATTGGCTGCTTCAGCTTTGGCTGGCTCACCCGGCATTTCGACGTGCGCAAGCTCACGGTGTTCTTCTTCGTCTGCTCCTGGCTCGCCACCTGCCTGTTTGGTCAAGTCACGCCGAACCTCATGGTGCTCTCGGCGGCCGTGGCCTTCGCCGGCTATTTCATCAATTCCGGTATCGTGGGTTTGTACTCCATCGTGGCGCAGGTGTTCCCTACCCATGTGCGTGCCTCGGGTACCGGTTTTACCGTCGGCGTGGGTCGTGGCGGTTCGGTACTGTCACCGATCATCGCGGGCTATCTGATGCAGGGTGGGCTGGAGTTGCCGATGGTGGCCATCATCATGGGCACGGGTTCCATCCTCGCGGCTGCTGCGCTGCTGTTCCTGAAAATGGACAGCGGCGCCAACGGCAAGCCGAGTGCAGAGGCTCTGGCTGGCCGCATGATGAACCAGAACCAGATCTGACCTGCGCGGGAGGTCGGCAAGACCCGGCCTCCCGGGCCAATCGACTGGATTTTCCGCGCCGGGCCATTAAAATCCGCATCTTTTCGCTACAGGGTTATTCCGATGGGTCGTGCATACCAGAACCGCAAAGAGTCCATGGCGCGGACCTCCGCCAACAAGTCGCGCGTCTATGGCCGTTATGGTCGCGAAATCTACATGGTGGCGAAGACGGGCGGCTCCGATCCTGGCGGCAATCTTGCCCTGCGCAGCATCATGGAGCGTGCCAAGCGTGACCAGGTACCGGCGCACGTCATTGAGAAGGCGATCGACAAGGCGCGTGGCGGCGGCGGAGAAGACTATAGCGTAGCCCGTTACGAGGGCTTTGGCCCGGGCAACTGCATGCTGATCGTGGACTGTCTCACGGACAATCCCAACCGGACCTTCGGCGACGTGCGCCAGTGCTTTACCAAGACCAGCTGCAAGCTCGGTACCCAGGGTACCGTGAGTCACATGTTCGACCACAGCCTTATCCTCTCCTTCAAGGGCGACGAGGAGCAGGTGATGGAAGCGCTGCTGAATGCAGACGTGGACATCAGCGACATCGAGAGCGACGGTGGCATGATCACGGTGTTTGCCCCGCACACAGAATACTCAAAGGCCAAGACTGCGCTGGCGCAAGCCTTTGGCGAGGTGGAGTATGAGGTCGACGAAATCCAGTTCATCCCGCAGACCCACGTCAGCCTTGCCGGAGATGACGTCGCCACGTTTGAAAAACTGATGGATCTGCTGAACAACGTTGACGACGTGCAGAACGTCTATCACAGCGTCGAAGGCTGAGCGGCAAAGCTGCTCGGGTAACGGCGCTTTCGCCACTCCTTGTTTGCCCCAAACGCAACCCGGGCCTTGCGGCCCGGGTGCATGTAACAGCGTAACCTGGAATTATCAGGCCACTTCTACGATGTTCTGCAGGGGAATGTTTTTGGCTTTCTCTGCACCCTTCATGAACTCCGCCACTTCGTTGAAGTTGAGGTAGCGGTAGATCTCGCTGGACATCGTGTCGATGCGGCCCATGAAGCTCAGGTACTCCTCCATGGTCGGGATATGGCCCAGAGCCGAGCACACGGCTGCCAGTTCACTCGACGCCAGGAACACATTGGCTCCGTCACCCAGGCGGTTGGGGAAGTTGCGCGTGGAGGTGGATACCACGGTGGACTTCGCTGCCACGCGTGCCTGGTTGCCCATGCACAGGGAACAACCCGGCATTTCGGTGCGCGCTCCGCTGGTGCCGAAGATGCCGTAGATGCCTTCTTCGGTCAGGCGATGCTGGTCCATGCGTGTCGGCGGACTGATCCACAGGCGCGTGGGCAGCGGGCCCTTATTCTGCTCCAGTACTTTGGCCGCGGCGCGGAAGTGTCCGATGTTGGTCATGCAGGAGCCGATGAAGACTTCGTCGATCCTGGTTCCTGCAACGGCCGAAAGCGGCTTGATGTCATCGGGATCATTGGGGCAGGCCAGCAGCGGTTCCTTGATCTGGTCCAGATCGATCTCGATGATCTCGCGATACTCGGCATCCTTGTCGGCTTCGAGCAGTTTTGGATCTGTCAGCCAGGCTTCCATCGCCTGGGCGCGGCGTTCCAGTGTGCGGGGGTCCCCGTAGCCTTCGCTGATCATCCAGCGCAGCAGCACCACGTTGCTGCGCAGGTACTCCATGACGGGTTCCTTGTTCAGCTTGATGGTACAGCCTGCTGCAGAGCGTTCTGCCGAGGCATCAGACAGTTCAAACGCCTGTTCTATCTTGAGGTCCGGCAAGCCTTCAATTTCCAGGATGCGACCGGAATAGATGTTCTTCTTGCCCTTCTTCTCCACAGTCAGCAGGCCTTTCTGGATGGCCGCGTAGGGAATGGCATTCACGAGATCGCGCAGGGTGATGCCGGGTTGCATCTTGCCCTTGAAGCGCACCAGCACGGATTCCGGCATGTCCAGCGGCATTACGCCGGTGGCAGCCGCGAAGGCCACCAGGCCAGAGCCGGCCGGGAACGAAATACCGATGGGGAAACGCGTGTGCGAGTCGCCGCCAGTGCCGCAGGTATCCGGCAACAGCATACGGTTCAACCAGCTGTGGATGATGCCGTCACCAGGGCGCAGCGAGACACCACCGCGGTTGCGGATGAAGTCCGGCAGCGTATGCTGGGTGCGGATGTCCACCGGTTTCGGGTAGGCCGCCGTGTGGCAGAACGACTGCATCACGAGGTCGGAGGAGAAGCCCAGACAGGCGAGGTCCTTCAGTTCGTCACGCGTCATGGGGCCGGTGGTGTCCTGGGAACCCACGGTGGTCATCTTCGGTTCGCAGTAGGTGCCGGGGCGCACGCCCGCGACGCAACAGGCACGTCCCACCATCTTCTGCGCCAGCGTGTAGCCCTTGCCGGTATCGGCAGGAGCTACGGGGCGGCGGAACACGGGGGAGGGCGTCAGACCAAGCGCCGCGCGCGCCTTGTCGGTGAGGCCGCGGCCAATGATGAGCGGAATGCGGCCACCGGCGCGCACTTCGTCCATGATGATGTCGGTCTTCATGCTGAATTCGCAGACCAGTTCACCGCTGCCATGGCGCACAATCTTGCCGGCGTAGGGGTGGATGTCGATGACATCGCCCATGGCCATCCGGCTGACATCGCATTCGATGGGCAGGGCGCCTGCATCTTCCATGGTGTTGAAGAAGATCGGGGCGATCTGGTTGCCGATGCACACGCCGCCGTCACGCTTGTTGGGGATGTGCGGAATGTCATCGCCGATGAACCACAGTACGGAGTTGGTGGCGGACTTGCGTGAGGACCCGGTGCCCACCACGTCGCCGACGAGCGCAACAGGGAAGCCTTTCTGCTTGAGTTCGAGGATCTGCTGTTCGGCATTGGTGATGCCTTCGCGTGGCATCTTGTACATGGCCTTGGCGTGCAGCGGGATGTCGGGGCGTGACCAGGCGTCGGGTGCCGGCGAAAGATCGTCGGTATTGGTTTCGCCCGGCACCTTGAATACGGTGACGGTCAGCACTTCCGGCACTACGGGGCGCGAAGTGAACCACTCGGCATCGGCCCAGCTCTGCAGCGTGGCTTTGGCATTGGCGTTGCCGCCCTTGGCAAGTTCTTCCACATCGTGGAAGGCATCGAACATCAGCAGCGTATGTTTCAACTGCTTGCCGGCTTCAGCGCCCAGCTCGGCGTCCTTCAGCAGTTCCACCAGCGTGCCAATGTTGTAGCCGCCGAGCATGGTGCCCAACAGTTTGACGGCATCCAGTCGGCTCAGCAGCGGCGACTTGGCTTCCCCCTTGGCAACGGCACTGAGGAAACCGGCTTTGATGTACGCGGCTTCGTCCACACCCGCGGGGATGCGGTTGCTGATGAGATCCAGCAGGAAGGCCTCTTCGCCCGCGGGCGGGTGCTTCAGCAGGTCAATCAGGCTTGCAGTCTGTTCGGGGTCGAGGGGTGTGGGCACGACGCCCAATGCGGCCCTTTCGGCCACGTGTTTGCGATAGGCTTCCAGCACAGCTAATACCTCGTGGAGTATGACATTCGGTAGGGAAATCCAGAGCTGGATTCTACGCCAAAGGCGGGCCGGCTGGCCACTTTGGGAGTTCAGCTGCCCCGGCTGATTGGCTACAATGCCGTCCCATGAAACGTGTCCGTACTCCCTGCATTGGTATCTGCTCCACCACCTCCTTCGGCGACCGCATCTGTCGGGGGTGCAAACGCTTCAATTTCGAGGTTATCAACTGGAATGGCTACAGTGAGAGCGAGAAGGAAGCGGTGCAGGCCCGTATCAACCAGTTCACGCAACAGCTGATGGCCAACAAGTTCCGCATCCTGGACGCGCGCAAGCTGGAACAGGTGCTCCAGGACTTCCGCGTATTCTACGACCCGGAGCTGTCGCCCTTTTTCTGGCTGCATCAATTACTGCAGAAATATCTGTACCGCCTGCAAAGCCTCGATGAGTGTGGGGTGGAATTGCTGCCGCAGTATCGTGGGCAGGATGTGCGCGATGTGCTGCTGCTCATCAACGATGAGCTGCATACACTCAGCGAGGCGCATTACGAGCGATATTTCCGGCGCTGAAGCCAAGGCCGACCGTCAGTCCGCCAGGTAGTCAGTAAGAGGTACCGGACACAGTTGTTCGGAGTCGATCGTCAGGGCCAGGTACCAGAGCTGGCTGCCCCAATCCCCCAACACGATACGACGCATTGGCTTCCCATCCACGTCAAACTTGTGGATGTCCGGGCGGTGCGTGTGGCCGTGGACAAGGCGGTCACAGCCATGCGTGGTCAGGGCTGCTTCCACCGCGTCCTGACTGACATCCATGATGTCCTCCGCCTTGTTGCTGCTCATGCTCTTGCTGGTGGCGCGCGCCTGCTCGGCAAACGCGCGGCGTTCGCCCAGAGGGGCGGCAAGGAAGGTCTGCTGCCAGGCAGGATCGCGCACCTTCGTGCGAAAGGCCTGGTAGCCGGCGTCACGGGTGCAAAGCAGGTCGCCGTGCATCAGCAGGTAGCGGTACTGGCCATGTTCGAGCACGTGGGGATCGGCAATGAGGCTGGCGCCGGCCGCCCGCGCAAAATGCTGTCCCAGCAGGAAGTCGCGGTTGCCGTGCATCAGGTAAATTTTCAGCCCGGCTTCCGCCTGGCGTTGCAGGGCGGCGCTGACCACTGCATTCAGCGGACGATCATCGTCGTCGCCGATCCACACATTGAAGAAGTCCCCCAGGATGTAGAGGGCGGATGCCTGCGGCGTTTCCTGCTCGATGAACTGCAAAAAGGCCCGTGTCAATTCGGGCCTTTCCTCTTCAAGATGCAGATCGGAGATCAGCAGCAGGCGTTCGGGCCGTGACTCAGGCCGGGATTTTGCTGTC
>JBIIWP010000172.1:0-3679 GCA_044338855.1 Pseudohongiellaceae bacterium
CAGCATCCGGCGCAGCTTTTGATCGATCACGCCAACTGCGAGAAGAAAGCAGCGGCGACTGCCATGCACCTTATGTACCGCTATGTTGAATACCCGGCCTTGCTGGAAAAGATGTCTCAGCTTGCACGCGAGGAGTTGCGGCATTTCGAACAAGTCGTACGTCTCATGCGTGGACGTGAAATCGCCTACACGCAGTTGGGTCCTTCACGCTATGCCTCGTCGTTGCGCGAGCACGTACGGTCGCAGGATCCGGCACGCCTTGTCGATATTCTTATTGTCGGGGCTTTTGTAGAGGCGCGCTCTTGCGAGCGCTTTGCGGAGTTGGCGCCACACCTGGACACTGAGTTGCGCAAGTTCTACGTTTCCCTGCTGCGTTCGGAAGCGCGTCATTTCGAGGACTATCTGCAGTTGGCACAGGAAATTGCCGGCGGTGATATCAGCGAGCGCGTGCGCTTTTTTGCCGAGGTGGGACGTGTCTTGATCGAAACTCCGGATCAGGACTTCCGCTTCCACAGTGGCGTGCCTGATCAGGCTGCCTGAGTTGGCTGGTGGCGTTCAGTCGTTGCAGTCGGAAGGGCGATTCAGGGTATTCCCCAGCTTTTCCTGCAACTCGTCCAGCTGACTGCAGGGTATATTCTGGTTGCCTTCCAGCGATACAAAGCGCAGCAGCGGCAATCCCGACAGCGGCCCGATATTGCGAATGGCGTTATTGCGCAGGCTCACTACACGCAGGTTGCGCAGAGGCTGCAGGGGGCTCAGGTTGTCGATGGTGTTGTTGCTCAGTTCCAGTTGTTCCAGCGCTTCCAGCGTATTCAATCCTTGCAGCGAGAGTACGCCGGCATTGGGGCAGGCGAGAGTTTTCAGGGAGGCAGTTGTACCTTTCGTCGCGGCAAGCGCCTGGTTGATGCAGCCTTGCAATGCGGCGTCCGCGACGCCGCCAGCCACCAGGGCGGCGTTTGGAGTATAGAGAACGTTGTTGTTGAGGCTAACCGTGTAGGGCGAGGCTGTGCAGCCGGCCAGGGTCAGCGACAGCAGGATCGGTATCCCGCCAGCTTTGCATAAACCCCTGATCCCAGCCATTTTCACCCCTTGTCCGCAGTGCCTTGAGAGCAACAATGATACCCAATACGGCGGGGGCGGGCAGTGGTATTTCAGGGGCAGTCCCGGTAGTATGCGGCGCTTTAATCCTCCCCGGAGTTTTGCATGAAACCGCTTATCCATACCGGCAGCTGCGTCCTGGCGTTGGCTGCAATCGTTTCGTTCCCGGCCTTTGCCCAGACTGCGCTGGATACCCCGCAGCAGAAGGCCGGCTACAGCATAGGTGCCAATATCGGTTTCAACCTGGCATCCCAAGGGCTGGCGCAGGACCTTGACATCGAATCTTTGCTTGCTGGCGTTCGCGATGGCGTGAGCGGCGAGCTTAAACTTACCGAAGAAGAGATCATGGCGGTATTGCAGGAGTTCTCCACCGCGCAGCAGGCCAAAGCCCAGGCTGCGGAGGAAGCGATGACGCAGGCAGGCCTCAACTTCCTGACTGAGAACGCTGCAAAGGAAGGTGTGAACACCACGGCCACAGGTCTGCAGTACCAGGTCGTCACTGCTGCTTCCGACAGCGCTGCTGGGATACCCTTGGCAACCGATACCGTGCAGGTGCACTACCATGGCACGCTGGTCGATGGCACCGTGTTCGACAGTTCCGTCGATCGCGGCGAGCCAATCAGCTTCCCGATCAACGGTGTCATCCCCGGTTGGACCGAAGGACTTCAGCTGATGAAGGTGGGCGACAAGTTCCGCTTTTTCATTCCGCCCGAACTGGGTTATGGCCCCAATCCCGTGGGTCCGATCCCCGGCAACTCAGTGCTGATCTTCGACGTGGAGCTGCTGGCCATCGAAGCTCCTGCAGCCGACGCAGCAGCCCAGTAATTCGCATCAGCAACATAAACGGATAGGGGAGCGAACGATGACAGAAGCAGCACTGGCACGTGATCTGTGCAGCTTCATCGCCCGCTCCCCTACGCCTTTCCATGCGGTGCGCCAGATGGCAAAGCGCCTGGAAGCTGCCGGCTTTGCCCATCTGCGCGACGATGAGTCGTGGTCACTTCAGGAAGGTGGCTGTTACTACTTCACCCGCAACGATTCCTCACTGGTGGCTTTACAGGTTGGCAGTGCGTCCTTGGCCGCTAATGGCCTGCGTCTCATTGGCGCCCATACCGACAGTCCCTGCCTCAAGATCAAGCCGGTTCCCGAGGTGCAAAAGCAGGGCTTCCTGCAGTTAGGCGTGGAAGTCTATGGCGGCGCCTTGCTGGGTCCCTGGTTCGACCGCGACCTGTCCATCGCAGGGCGCGTCAGCTTCCTTGACGACAAGGGGCATCTGCAGAGCACTCTCATCGATTTCCGCGAACCTGTTGCCTTCATCCCTAGCCTTGCGATTCACCTTGACCGTGAGGTAAACCAGAAGCGCAGTATCAACCAGCAGACGGATTTGCCCCCGGTGCTGATGCAGGTATCGGACAAGACCCAGAGTGACTTTCGTGGCTTGCTGCGTGCACAACTGCTGCTGGATGAGCCCGGGTTGGACATCACTACCGTGCTCGACTATGAGCTGTGTCTATACGACACGCAGGTGCCCACGTTGGTTGGTCTCAAACAGGAATTCGTGGCGGGAGCTCGTCTCGACAACCTGCTGAGCTGCTTTGCCGGGCTGCAGGCGCTGCTTGCAAGCAGCGGTGATGGCAGCCGTCTGCTGGTCTGCACGGATCACGAGGAAGTGGGCAGCGGTTCAGCTGCCGGCGCGTCCGGGCCCTTTCTCGAATCCGTCCTGCTGCGCGTCAACGAAGCCTTGCACGGCGGCAGTCAGGATTCCTATCGCCGCATGCTGGCGCATTCGGTACTGGCATCGGTGGACAATGCCCATGCCGTCCATCCCAACTTTGCCGAGAAGCATGATGGCAAGCATGGTCCGCAGATGAATGCAGGTCCCGTCATCAAGTACAACTCCAACCAGCGCTATGCCACCAACAGCACAACGGGTTCCTTGTTCCGCAAGCTGTGTGCCGATGTGGACGTGCCTTGCCAGAGTTTCGTCGTACGCAGTGACATGGGCTGCGGCAGTACCATCGGGCCGCTGGTAGCCACCGAACTGGGTGTGCCGACCATCGACATTGGCGTGCCTACCCTCGGTATGCACTCGATCCGCGAGCTGGCAGGCAGCCGCGACATCGACTACCTCTGCAAGGTGCTCACCCACTTCTGCAGCACTGGCGTCCAGTCTCTCTAGCCCAGCTCGCTCAGTGGGAAAACCGCTTTGGATTCAGCAGCGGCAACAGTGCCGGCGCCAGCGGTGCTGGCGTTCCGGACAGCTGGCTGTTCAGCAGCGCTGCACATATCGGTGTGCGGGCCAGTCCATGTGAGCCATGTCCGACGTTGATCCATAAACCCGGTGATTCCTGCGCGTCCAGCGCTCCTACTACCGGCATGCGTCCCGGTACGGTGCAGCGTTCGGCGATGCGTTGCAGTATGGGCTTCCGGTCTGCGTAATGTCCGGCGAGGGCTGGATTGATGCCAGCCAACTGCTGCAGGTGCTGCTGACGATTCTGCTCGCGTGTTTCGGCATTATCCGGACCGAGGAAGAACGAACCGCCCACAGCCTGTCCGTCCGCCCCCGGCGGGACCAGATATC
>JBIIWP010000020.1:0-36713 GCA_044338855.1 Pseudohongiellaceae bacterium
AGGATCTTTTGGTCACGCAGTCGAGAGTGCTTGTCCTCGATGACGATACAGTCCACCTGAAGTTGATGCAGGCCATGTTGGGCCAGCTTGGCGTCAAGTCCTGTAACTGCACCAGTGATGCAGTACTGGCCTTGAGCGTCCTTGCAGCGGGCGAATATGATGTTCTGCTGCTCGACCTGAACATGCCAAAGACCAGTGGTCTTGAGTTCATTATGGCCCTTGGTTCCGTGGGCTTCAAAGGTTCGCTGGTGCTTGTCAGTGGACATGACAGTCGTGTGTTGGAAGCGGGCAAGGATCTTGCGCGGTCTTGCGGCCATGAGGTCCTGGGCGTCATACAAAAGCCGGTCGAGATTCGGATTTTGCGGCAGATGCTGGAGGCGCACCGTGGCGCGACCAAACCCAGGCAATCGAATGCCGCTGTCCCCAGGCTCGCTCTTGTGACCTTCGAGGAATTGCAGGCGGAACTGGAGGGAAAGTCAGACAATCTCAGACTTGTCTACCAACCAAAGTATCACATGGATTCGGGCCGTATTGCCGGCTATGAAGTGCTTGCGCGATGGAATCGGGATGGAATCCTGCTTCCACCCGGGTGTTTCATCCAGGTTGCTCAGGAAACGGGTCAAATACACGAGTTATCCATGTTGATTTACCGAAAGGCCCTGGTATCCAACAGGCAGTTGCATGAGCTGGGATTTCCGGTGGCTATGGCAGTAAACCTCTCTATTCAGACTCTGTGCCAGGAAGGCATAGTCGAACGTATCCTCAGCATGGCTCACGATCACTCCATCGATACATCGCTCATTACCATTGAAATTACTGAGGATCAGATCTACGGATCGATACAGGATTACCTGGACAAGTTGATGCGACTCATTTTTGGTGGCGTCAAGCTCGCCATTGACGACTTTGGCACAGGACAATCATCACTGGTTCAGTTGAAAACGATACCTTTTTCGGAAATGAAGATCGACAGGCTCTTCGTACACAAGGCGGTGGAAGACCATCGTTCTGCGGCATTGTTCGAGGCGAGTGTAAAACTCGCTCGTCATTTCGGGATGACTGTAGTGGCTGAGGGAGGGGAAACCAGGGAAGACTGGGATTTTGCCCGGAGTCTTGGATGTGATCTTTTCCAGGGGTATTACACGTCTTTCCCGCTCGGTTTTGATAAGTTGTCGGACCTGCTGCTCCGCGATGGCATCATGCAGAAGACTACCGCCGAGGGAGCCCTGGAGGGCGCTAACAAGCGTCGGGCGTGAGTATGCTGTTGTGGCTACGGCACGTTCAATTGTGGCGCTTAGAGGACGGTATTGAACAAGCGGCCAACTTGTTGGGTGAGCAACATGGCAGCGCAGCCCCAGAACATGACGCGTAGTGTGCCCTTGAGGATTGGTGCCCCACCGGCATAAGCCGACAAGCTGCCCAGCAGCGCGAGAAAGACCAGGGATGAGGTCGCAACGCTTGCAACAGTAAGGGATGCTGGTGTCAGCCATGTCGTCAGCAGCGGCAGGGAGCCACCTATTGTGAAGGTGGCCGCAGACGACAATGCTGCGAGAATCGGTCGGGCGCGGCTCGTGTCGGTTATGCCTATTTCATCGCGTGCATGTGCCCCCAGCGCATCATGTGCCATCAATTGTTTTGCCACCTGAAACGCCAAGCCCGGTTCCAGACCGCGCTCCTGGTAGATCTGTGCCAGTTCCAGGGTCTCCTCCTGTTCATGATTCTCGAGCGCCTTGCGCTCGACCTGCAGATCCGCTTGTTCCAGGTCGGACTGTGTACTCACCGATACAAATTCGCCGGCTGCCATGGACATTGCGCCCGCCACAAGTCCGGCAAGTCCTGCAAGCATAACGGATGCAGCACTGGAGCCCGCCGCAGCTACACCTATGACCAGACTGGCAGTGGAGACTATGCCATCGTTGGCGCCCATGACGGCGGCGCGCAGCCACCCGCTGCGATTCGCCTTGTGCGGTTCATGCTGGTACAAATGAATGTCCTGTGTCGGGTTGCGCCTGGCGTTGCAATGCCCAGGCTACGTGCTCACGCACGAGGGTCGAAGGATGGTCGCGGCGCTGCAGCAGTGCCGCCATGATAGCCCGATCCGCGGGCGCATTACCGAGTGCCACGGCGAGGTTGCGCAACCAGCACTCATGGCCGATGCGGCGGATCGGCGAACCTTCGGTGTGGCGCAGGAATTCCTCTTCGCTCCACGCGAACAGCGTCAGCAGTTCGGCGCAGTCCAGCGCGTGACGTGGTGTGAAATCAGTCTCGCGCGTGCTCGAGGCAAACTTGTTCCAGGGACAGCAGAGCTGGCAGTCGTCACAACCGAACACACGATTGCCGATCAGCGGACGCAGTTCTACAGGGATGCTGCCGCGCAGTTCAATCGTGAGGTAGGAGATGCAGCGTCGCGCGTCGAGCACCTGTGCTCCAACAAAGGCCTGCGTGGGGCATACCTCCAGACAGGCCGTGCAGGAACCGCAGTGGGCACTGGCCGGCGCGTCCACTGGCAACGGCAGGTCCGTGAACAGTTCACCCAGGAAAAACCAGGAACCGGCACGCTTGTTGATCAGCATGGTGTTCTTGCCGATCCAGCCGAGGCCGGCTTTTTCTGCGAAGGCACGTTCCAGCACCGGCGCACTGTCCACAAAGGCCCGATAGCCAAAGGCACCGATGTGTTGCTGGATGTGATCGGCAAGCTGCTGCAGGCGACGGCGGATCAGCTTGTGATAGTCACGACCCAGCGCATAGCGCGATATATAGGCCTGCTGCTGGTTCTGCAGTACCTCGACCATGCGGGTATCGCCCGGCAGATAATCCATGCGCACCGAGATCACGCGCAAGGTACCTGGGTGCAGCGCAGCGGGATGCTGGCGCAGGCTGGCGTGGCGCTGCATGTAGTCCATTTCACCGTGGTACTGCGCGTCCAGCCAGTCCTGCAGCCATTGCGCGTGCGGACCGGTGTCGATATCGGTAATCCCCACCTGCTGAAAACCCAGTTCGCGCCCCCAGGTCTTGATGAGCTGCGCCAGCGCGGCGTAATCGGGCGCGGAGTTGGGGGTGGCGGGCTTGACTGCGGAGGGAGCTGACATGAGGGGAGTGTAGCGAATACACGTGGTCCGCGCATTGCCGGGCTTGCTTTGCCGGTTGATTTTTCATTTCATGCGGCGCTATACAGTCCATCAGACAGTCCATCAGACAGTCCATCAGGAAGCAGCTCCATGAGCGAACAACGCCCACCGTTCCCGCCCTTCACGCGCGAAACCGCCCAGCAGAAAGTGCGCGCCGCCGAAGACGGCTGGAACAACCGCAATGCGGAGAAAGTGGCGCTGGCCTATACCGCCGACAGTGACTGGCGCAACCGCGCCGAATTCTTCGCCGGCCGCTCCGCCATCCAGGCCTTCCTCGAGCGCAAGTGGGCAAAGGAACTCGACTACCGGCTCATCAAGGAACTGTGGGCCTTCACCGACAACCGTATCGCTGTGCGCTTTGCTTACGAATGGCGTGATGACTCCGGCCAGTGGTTCCGTTCCTACGGCAACGAGAACTGGGAGTTCGATGCCAATGGCCTGATGGCCGTGCGCCGCGCCAGCATCAATGACCTGCCCATCAAGAACAGCGAGCGCAAGTTCCACTGGCCGCTCGGCCCCCGGCCCGCCGACCACCCCAGCCTCTCCGACCTCGGTCTCTGACGTTTTGCCGACCCGGGCCCGGACCACGGGCGGGCGCGGGGACCCGCCCCTACAGGCGTTCCCAGGCCTGGATGGCGAGTTTGCGGGTGGGGCCCCAGCGGTAGCCACCGAGGGCGCCACTTTGCTGGATCACGCGGTGGCAGGGAATCAGCACTGCCACCGGGTTGGCGCCGATGGCGGAGCCAGTAGCGCGCGCGGCGGCTGGCTTGCCGGCAGCGGCTGCGACGGCACTGTAGTGGGTGGTGCTGCCGGGCGGTATGCGCAACAGGGCGCGCCATACGGATAACTGGAAGTCAGTGCCGTGGATGTGCAGCGTGAACGGCCGTGTCGGATCGGGTGCTGCTTCGAACAGGCGCAACACCAGTGCCTGTGCCATCGGCACATCAGCCTCGAAGCGGGCGCCCGGCCATTCGGCTTGCAGTGCTTGCAGCGCCGGACTCTCCGGCCGGGTAGCTGAGTCGCTGGCGTCCTCTCCGCGAGCCTCTGGCATCAGGAAGGCGGCCTTGCAGATGCCGCGTGGCGTAAGTGCCACGAATATGTCCCCGAAGGGTGTGGCCGCCACGCCATGCCGGATGAGCAGCCCGGCGCCACGTTGTTGGTACTCCCCCGGCGTCACCGCGTCGATCTGCACAAAGTGCTCATGCAGGCGCGAGGAGCTGCTGAGCCCGGCTTCGGCGCTGAGCCGCTGCTGCAGGAACTCGCTGGGGTGGCTGATGCGGTCGTAGTCGGACATATGGGGTGTCCAGTTAAGCAGTTGCCCGGCAGCTTAGCCCACACACGCAGGTGCGGCTATCCGGAACTTGCGCCGTTCAATCGGCCCAACTGCGGTCCGTAAGCTTGTCCAGCAGCGGCTGGCTGGGCTGCATCTGCTGCGCCCACTTGTATTTCACATGCTGCAGGAACTTGGTATTCCATGAGCCATGTGCTTCCTTGCGGTCCTGCCAGTAGAGGATGAACTCAGGCAGCTGCGCCAGCGCAAAGTCGATGTCGATGTTGGCCATGGCCAATACGTCGAGACAGGCCGGATCGGGCTGGAAGTCGGCCGGAACCGGGCGCGGCGTGGTGTCATTCTCCAGTGCGTGCGTGTACTTGATCCACTGGCGTCGCACGTGGGCGATGAACTTGCTGTTCCACTCGCTGTTGCTGACGCCGCGCTCGCGCCAGTACAGCACGAATTCCGGCACCGCATCCTCGATGAACGACAGGCTGACGCTGGCATGCTCGAGGATGCTCACGGCGTCCTCGCTGGGCAGCCAGTCCTGGTGCATGGCAGCTTCGAGTTCCTTGGCGCCCTGGAACGAACGCTGCTTTTCCCAGCGCGACACTATCCAGTTCAGGAAGGTCTGGTGCCACGAATACTGCACCTTGCCACGCTCCCGCCAGTACATGACGAAGGCCGGCACTTCGCGCTCGATGAAGTCGCGCGGAATATTGCGCTGCGCGCAGAGCTGCAGCAGCGTGTCGTCAGGGCACCAGTCGGCGGCGATCAGCGTGGCAGCACCTCCAGTGCCTGCCTGTAGTTGCGGGCCCCGCGGTTTGGTTGCTGCCGGTGCTGCAGGCACCTGACGGGGCGCTTCACGCGGCGCAGCGGTATCAGGCTGGTTGATGGCAAACAGGCGACAACCCACACGGCCGGCCACTGGCTCACACAGCACGAGGCCAAGATCCTGCAGGCTCTGCAGCACTTTCATGCTGTGGCTGAAGTCCCAGAAGGGCAGCGCGTTGCACAAGATAGCCTCGGGGATTTCCGCCCAGCGCCGCTGTTGGCGCCACAGTGGCGGGTGCTGCAGCAACAGCTCGCTGATTGCGTGCAGCAGTACTGCTTCGTCCAGCCCGATGGTCGCCGCCAAAGTGGGTGAGATCAGCAGGGGGCGTTCAGGGATAAGGGAGCTGGACATGGGCTTCGGGGCAGGTATCTGCAGGTCTGGCGGAGTGGAACAGGCCGGGGATGCTAGCACAGCGACTCGTTGTAGCAAGCGCTAACCCGGCATGCAGCCAGTCGGCCCGGCGACCCTGCGTGCATGCGCCACAAGGCCACTGGGCTGGCAGCGGTTACTTGCCCTGTTCTGCGCCTGCCGGCTGTCGCAGCGTCAGGTTGTCAGGCCGCAGAAAAGGCTTGGCACCGGTGTTGTCATGCTGTCCCAGAATCCTGCCGTCCACCTCGAGACCGTATTGCGTGAGTCCATGGAAATCGTTGTAAAGCGCCCGCGTGGCCACGGCATCACCGGTATAACGTGGATCCTGCGGGCGCTCCTGGCTGTTGATGAACAGTGCCAGGTCCCAGGCATCCTGCGCGGCCAGTGAACCGGGTTTGCCCAGCGGCATGTTGTTGTGGATGAAGGAGGCCAGCGCGGGCACACGCGACATGCCGGCGCCCCAGTTCCACGAGTTGTCGCCCCACACGGCGGGGAACACCATCGCACCGTCCTGCTGCCGGCCGTTACCGTCCCCGCCATGGCACAGCGCGCACTGTTCCCCGTACAGGGTGGCACCACGCTCGCGTGAGGTAAGCTCGGGCATGGCGTTGCCCAGATGGGAATAGCCGCGGCCGGCGATGTTGCTGTCGTACATCGCCGCGCCTTTCGCCAGCCACTGGTGCCAGGCCAGCAGTGCCAGCATGTCCTCGCTGCCGGACGCTGGTGGCTGGCCGTTCATCGAGTAGACAAAACAGTCGGCGATACGGTCCTCCAGCGTGTTGACGCGCTGGTTCTTGCCCCGGAAGTCCGGCAGCGTGGTCGCGGCGGGCCATACCGGGCCGGACCAGTTGAGGCCTCCGCTGCCGAGATGGCAGCTGCTGCAGTTCATGTCGTTGTAGACGTTGACGCCGCGCAGTTGCTGCGTGTCATTGAACAGTTCGCGGCCGCGCAGGATGCGCTCGCGCAACTGCGGGTGCAGGCTGCTGGACGCGGCGAGTTCGTCCAGGCTCGGCACCACGTGCACGTACTGGCCTTCGCCATAGGCGGGCAGCGTTACCGGCACCCGGGGTTGGGCACTGACAATGGTGGCGGCCAGCAGACCGGTCAGAAACAGGGCGGGCGACAGCAGCATCAGGAAATTCAGGCGTTTCATCTCAAGGTGCTCCGGCAGACAGGCGCGACACAGGCAGGCGGGACAGGTACTCGGCGACGGCATCGATGTCCGCTGGGCTGAGGCGCTCGGCAATGGCCAGCATCAGTTGCTGCGGATCATTGTTGCGGCTGCCGGTTTGCCAGGCCAGCAACTGCTGCTTGAGGTAGGCGGCGTTCTGGCCGGCGAGGGCAGGAAACTCGTCGCCCACGCCGCGATTGCCGGGGCCGTGGCAACTGGCGCAGGGCACCACGTAGCGCGCCCAGTCACCCTCGTTGACGAGCTGCTCGCCGTGGGCAAGTACTGCTGCGTCCCCTTCGGTACTGGCAACTGCCGCAGGTTGTTGGCTGGCGTAGTAGTGCGAAACGGCGTCCGTCTGGGCTGGCGTCAGACTGGCGACAATGGGTGCCATGATGGAGCTGGCGCGTGCACCCGACTGGATGTCCTGCAACTGCTTCACCATGTAGCCCGGTTCCAGCAGTGCCAGCGAGGGAAATCCCGCGGCCGCCATGCCGGCGCCATCGGCACCATGGCAGGTCATGCAGGGAGCGCTGCCCAGTCCTTCACCTTCCATGACGAGACGGCGACCGAGGTCCGCATCCGGCTGTGCGCTGGCAGGCAGGGTGGACAGGCTGGCTGCCAGCAGCAGGGCACTGCTGACGATGTTGCGGGTAGCGCGTGCATTCGCTACCCGCTTGGCAGCAAGACAATGCGTGAACGCGCGCGACGCAGCATCCGTGAAAAGTTGTGCTGTGCTCATTACGACTCCCTTGAATCAGGCAGCTGCCATTCTTCTCACACTCGCCGCATGCAGACAAGGGGGAGCACGCGGCATTCCTTCGCCAACTCTTAACGCCGCGTTTGGTGATCATTTGTAAGGACTTAACTGATGTTGCCTACAGTGCGCCCCGGTTTGCCAACAACAATCGGGAGAACTTTTATGCGTTTCAAACAGAATCAACTGGCCAGGACCATAGCCCTGCTGACCCTGGGTGCCACACTGCCCGTGGTTGCCCAGGCCCAACAGGGTTCCATCGAAGAGATTGCCGTGTTCGGCAAGGGCGAAGTGCGCCAGATCCAGACGCTCTCCGTGGCGCAGCTGGCGCAGTTTCCGGCCGGCACCAGCCCGCTGAAAGCCATCGAAAAATTGCCGGGCGTGAACTTCTCGTCCGCTGATCCTTACGGTTCCTATGAATGGTCCACCCGCATCGTGGTCCGTGGGTTCAACCAGAACCAGATGGGCTTCACCCTGGATGGCGTGCCCTTGGGCGACATGTCCTACGCCAACCACAACGGCCTGCACATCAGCCGCGCCATCATGACTGAAAACATGGGGCAGGTGTCGCTGTCGCAGGGTGCCGGTGCCCTCACCACCGCGTCCACCAGCAACCTCGGCGGCACCTTGGCGTTCACCTCGATGGATCCGGCCGACGAGTTTGGTGTCACCACCAATGCCATGATGGGCAGTGATGGCGCCCAGCGCCTGTTCGCCCGCGTCGACAGCGGCGAACTGTCCACCGGCTCGCGCTTTTACGTCAGTATCGGCGATCAGGAAACCGACAAGTGGAAAGGCGATGGTGCACAGGAACAGGATTACGTCAACATCAAAGCAGTGCAGGCTATCGGCGATGCCACGCTGAGCGGCTACTACTCGATGTCGGAACGTGCCGAGCGCGATTACCAGGACATGTCGAAGGAAATGATCGCCCGCCTGGGCCGCGACTGGGACAACTACGGCAACGACTATGCGCGTGCCATTGCCGCTGCCCGGGGCAATTTCACCGGCAACGTCAATTCTCTGGATGACGCCTACTGGGACGCAGCCGGCCTGCGTGAAGACGACCTCGGCTACCTGACGCTGGACTTGCCGTTGTCGGATAGCCTGAGCTGGAAGACCACGGCCTACATGCATACCAACGAAGGCCAGGGTCTGTGGGGCACTCCCTACCTGGCAACGCCGGGCGGCGCACCCATGACTATCCGTACCACCGAATACGAGATTGATCGCAACGGCTGGATTTCCGCACTCGAATTCGGTCTGGGCGACCATACCATCAACGCCGGCGTGTGGATCGAGGACAACGACTTCAACCATGCGCGTCGCTTCTACGGTGAATCCTCACTGACCACGCCCACGCGGTCCTTCGACCAGTTCCAGCGCAATCCGCTGCTGACGCAGTGGGAGTATGACTTCAACACCGAGACCCTGCAGATCCATGTGCAGGACAGCTGGCAGGTAAGCGATGCACTGCGCCTGGAGTTCGGCTTCAAGAGTGTGGATGTCGAGATCGATGCCAAGACCCTCGTCGGTGACAACAAAACCGGCAGCATGAAGACCGATGAAGGCTTCTTGCCGCAGTTTGGCTTCATGTATGCCATCAACGACAGCCATGAGCTGTTCGGTACCGCATCGCGCAACGTGCGTGCTCTCATCGGCGCCGCGGCTGGCGTATCCCCGTGGTCCGCCACGCAGGCCGGTTTCAACGCCATCCGCAACACGCTGCAACCGGAAACCGCTACCACCATGGAGTTCGGCTGGCGCTTCCGTAACGAGGTACTGGAAGGTGTCGTGAGCGCCTATCACGTCGACTTCAGTGACCGTTTGCTTGCCATCCAGCAGGGCTCCGCCATTATCGGCAACTTCAACGCACTGGCCAACGTTGGTTCCGTGAAGTCGCGCGGCCTTGAAGGCGGTCTGAACTGGAGCATCAGCGACACCTGGAACTGGTACAACTCGGCCAGCTTCAATCGCTCCACGTATGAAGATGACTACCTGAGCGGCACCACTCTGATCCGTACCGGCGGCAAGACCTTGACCGATTCGCCCGAATTCATGCTGAGTTCGGAACTGGGCTACGACAGCGCAAGCCTGTTCGCCAAGCTCAACTTCAAGTACACCAGCGAACGCCAGTACACCTACCTCAACGAAGGCGCGGTAAGCAGCTTCGGCATGATGAACCTGGCAGCGGGCTATCGTTTCGGCACGGTCGGCGCAGCCAAGGACCTGACGCTGCAACTTGATGTGACGAACCTGCTGGACAAGGACTACATCGCCACTGTAGGCAGCGGCGGCTTCGGCAACTCGGACTTCAACGGCACGGCGCAGACCCTGCTGCCCGGTGCACCGCGTCAGCTGTTCATCTCGCTCAAAGCCTCATTCTGATCCTGCCCGCACCACTCCGCTCCCGCGCTGGTTGTACCGGCGCGGGAGTCTTCTTTCTGAAGCAAAAAAATCCGCCCGCGTTGCCGGGGGCGGAGCAAGCAACCCTGTGCAGGGTCAAGGGGAAACTCAGAGAGGATGCTGGTGTTCGAACAGGGCGCTGCCGTCGAGAGTACGAGCAGAAAGCTGCAGGCGCGGCCGTTGGTCGCTCCAGTCGATGTCGATGAGGCCGAAGTTCTGCACTGCATATGCTGTGCCCACACGCAATTCGTTGGGACTGATCTTTTCCCAGGTCTCGGTAAGTCCGCTGCAGGTCAGTTCAGCCAGTGCTTCGCGGTTGCCCGCTGGCTCCAGCCGGCTGTACTCGCACCAGTGCACGTCGCCGCTGATGATGATATTCACGCTGTCCGTGGTTGCGGCCAGCAGTTCCAGCAGACGCGTGCGCTCGGCTGGAAAATTGGCCCAGGCTTCCCAACCCGTGAAGGTCGCCAGTGCCTGGAGACTGGAAGCAAGGATACGTACCTCTGCGGGTTTGCTCAGTTCGGTTTCGAGCCAGCGCCATTGCGCTGCTCCCAGCAGGCTGGCAGATGGCGAGGGATCCGGTTCATAGGGGCCCATGTCGGCCGCATCGCGCCGGGCGAGCGCGGCCGTACCCTGCACCGAGCGCAGCGGTGTACGATTCCAGCGCAGATCCGGAAGCAGGATCTGCACGCGGCGCCCGGGCGGTCCGATGATTTCCGCGCCGTAGATGCCGCCCTCCTGCGTGCGGCGGGGTGAATCCGCTGCCACTTGCCAGAAATCCATGAACAGGGCGCGCGAAGCCTCGCGTACCGGGTACTCCGCGCCGGCATCATTGCGACCGTAGTCGTGGTCGTCCCACGTAGCGAGCACTGAGGCACTTTCGCGCAGACGGCGGAAGCCGGGCACTGCAGCAAGTTGCGCATACTTGGCCGCGAGCACCGCCGGATCGTCACTGTCGCCGTAGATGTTGTCGCCCAGAAAAATGAACAGATCGGGGCTGCTTGCCAGAACGGCATCCCAGATGGGCTGCGGCTTGTCCTGGTGCAGGCAGGAACCAAGAGCAATGCGGGTGAGGGGAGCGTCGGCCGCCAGCAGGCGCGGCGCCGGCAGCGCCAGCGGGGACAGTCCCAGCAGGGTGAGTGCGTTGCGTCTGGCATGGTTGATCATGGCTGGGCCAGCAGTTCTGTGATGGGGGTGCCTGCAGCGGGGTTGAATGCTTGCCAGTCCTCACCCAGCAATTGCAGCAGCGTAGCGGCGATCTGGTTGGCACCAACGCAGCTTGCCGTGGTCTTGTGCCCACCTGCAGCGACGCCGGGGCCCAACGCGGCAATCCAGACAGCGTCGGAATCGACAATGCCGTCTTCGTACTGGGCCAACGCCTGCATGTAGCCGTCCAATGACTGCTTGCTGGCGTGATGCTGCCAGGTCTCCAGTGGTGCTTCGCCACGGCCGTGGTCGGTGGTGATGAGCAGTACTGTATTGTCGTGGTAGTCCGGATCTGCCTGCACGGCGTTCCACAGCTCGCTCAGGAATCGGTCCGTCCGCTGCGCAGCGTTCAACACCTGGTCATAACGGCCATCATGAGCAAAATCGTCGGTTTCGCCGTAGGCCACGTACAGCACACGCGGCTTGGCCTGTGCCAGATGTGACAGGGCATAGTGGTGCGTAAAGGCATCGTGGCGCACGGTGGACCAGACTTGCGGAATATCGTGGTGCAGCTGCGTCAGTGCCTGTTCGAAGACGGTCTGCGGACTGGCCAGCGGCCCGACATTGACGGGAACGCCGCTGCGCGCCGTGTTGATTATGGCTGGAAACACGTCCCAGGAAGCGAATGCGGCGACCTTGCCGGCATAGCCGGGCTGGCTATTCAACCACTCGAGCACGGTGACGTTGGGATTCGGGATGGCAGTGTTGGAGTCGATGGCGGGATCCGCCACGCCACTGAGGATTTCGCTGTAGCCGGGATAGGAGAAGTACCATGAATTGGTCACCTGCGCACAGGAACCGGCATCACGGTTGCCCAGGACACTGCCTTGGCGGAATACGACCTCGTGCAGGAAGGGGAACAGGCGCTCGGCACTGCTGCGGCCATCTTGCGCAGAAAATGCGTCAACGAGGCTGCTGCCGGCCGGATTGAAGCGCTCATCGGCTGCCAGTTGCGCGTCGATACCGCGGAAAAGCTCCTGCCAGCGCAGGCCATCCAGTGTGACAAGCACGACATGCCGGGCTGTAGATGACTGTGCGCTTACAGGATTTGCTGCAGGCAATACAGCAGCGAGTAATGACAGCAGGATGAGAGGGCGATTGTTGTAAAAGGGCATCAGGCGGCACCGAATAAAGACGGTATACAGATTAGCGCTGTTGCTTTAAGTGTGGACAAAGCCTTGGCAAAGTTTCCGAAAAAGGCCGCTCACTGTGACCAGAACAGGAGGTCTACTCCTCATCCATGAGCTCATCGTCTTCGATGATGCGCAGCGGCATCACGTCAGAGGCCTTGGTGATCACGCTGGCCTGGTCGACGCGCATGCACAGTGCCGCAAATGAGCCCGATACGGTGAAGCTGCAGACCTGCGAGCGATAGCCGCCGATGTCCGGCAGCAGGCACAGTTCCTGATAGACCACTTCCTGATGCTCGAACTTTCCTTGCGTCGCGGCCAGCACTTCGCCCCGTTCGATGATGCTGATGTTGTGGCCGCAGCGGCCGGCGATAGGCTTTTCGGCATAGCCCTTGGCCTTGAGCTCGTCACTCAGATCGAACCGCGTATCCAGCAGGTAGGGGTGGTCCGGAAACAATTGCCACAGCACGGCGAGGATGGCCTTGTTGCTGGGTACCAGCGTCCATAGAGGCTCGAACACCATCACTTCCTTGCGCAGAAGAACAACCACCAGGCGTGGTGCATGGTCGCGCACCTGATCGAACTGGTAGTTGCCGAGGAGTTCCGCGTCGTGTTCGCATTCGGCGCGGATCTGGTCCAGTGCTGTCTCCCAGGCCCAGGTTTTCCATACCCAGCGTACTTCCACACCCTCGGCATCGACGATAGCGCCGTCGTGGCGCCAGTGCAGGCCGTGTACGCCCTGCAGTACCTTGCACGTTATGCCCGCCCGCTCCATCGTTTCCTGCATGAACAGCGCGTGATAGGTCTCCTCCAGGTCATTGTCCTGCATGATGTGCAGCACACCGCTGACCTCGCTGTTCTTCCACGCTTCCACCAGCTCCTGGTGCAAGTCGCGACCGGCGCTTTCGCCCTCGTCCACGGCCATGTGGCGGGCCCACTTGTCCTGCACCTTGCCGGTCTCCATATGACAGGAGCCAGAGTCGGCGTTGTACTCGTAGACCTTGATGCCTTTCTCCGTCATGCAGAAGTCGAAGCGCCCGGTGATCATCTGGTTGCGACGGTTGTCCCAGCTTTGCTTGATGCGCGGCCACAGACATTTCGGCAGGTTGAAATGCGGCAGCAGCTCCGGATGCTGCAGTACGTAGTCGGTGGCATGCATGAACAGGGCGTGCAGTTCATTGGTGGCGCGCTTGAGTTCCTTGCGTGCGGTCTGGCTGATGACGAGGTACTTGTCGCGGTCGGCGGCGCGCGTCACCAGATGATGGCCGCCCATCATCTTGACGAAGGCAGCTTCGTCCTCGTTGGCAATGTTGAGCCAGCTCTGCTGTTGCGGCTGTGCATAGCTCTTGTGCATGAGGATGTTGAACAGACTGCGGCGTGGCGGGCGGATCTGCTCGGCATGGGTGGAGTCCTCGGTCTGGATCACCCAGCCCAGGATCACGTCATCACTGAAGGAACACTGGATCCAGTAGGAGCCATCTTCGGCCACGCGCGCACGCAACTCGCGCGACCACAGCTGGCCCTGCGGCCATACATGGTGGTGGTTATTCTGCTCCACGAAGCGGATGCAGTCCGGCAGCACTTCGGTGACGATACCGACGTGCCCCGTCACCTCGAACTCGCCGCCTTCATCCCACACCAGCAGGCAGCCGGCTTCGGGCGGGCGCCGTGCGCCGTTGCGGAAGGACTTCAACGGCAATGTGGACTGCTCCGCCACCAGCGTCACTTCGGTGAGCTGGAAGATGTCATAGGCCATCGGCACATCGGCGAACACGTAGCCCCTGTTGAGGTAGAGCCAGCGCCGCGCGAATTCCACGCATTGCCACTTGTAGCCCATGAACACGCCATTAATGTAGCTGCGGTAGGAGTGGCGGTTGGGGTACTCCTTGTCATCCGCTGTCGCATAATCGGACGAATATACGGGCACGCTGCCGGGCGCATGGCCGAGGACGGTACCAAAGACCGCGGGTGGGGGACTGGTTGACTGCTGCGACACGGCAAACTCCGTCGGTGGTGGTGACTACAGCGCCTCGAGCGCCTCGCTGAGTTTGCTCACGGCAATGACCTGCATGCCTGGAATGGCGTGCTTGGGCGCATTGGCCTTGGGCACGATGGCGCGCGTGAAACCGTGTTTGGCTGCTTCGCTGAGCCGCTCCTGGCCGCTGGGCACAGGGCGGATTTCGCCGGCAAGGCCGACTTCGCCGAATACCACCAGCTCGCGGGGCAGCACGCGGTCCTTGAAGCTCGATACGATGGCCAGCAGCAGCGGCAGGTCGGCACTGGTCTCGCTGACGCGCACGCCGCCCACAACGTTGACGAAGACGTCCTGGTCCGCCATGAACAGTCCGCCGTGGCGGTGGAGGACGGCCAGCAGCATCGCCATGCGGTTGTTGTCGAGGCCCACGGCAATACGGCGCGGATTGCCGAACTGCGAAGCGTCCACCAGCGCCTGGATTTCCACCAGTAGCGGGCGCGTGCCTTCCCACAGCACGGTTACGAGCGAGCCGGGTGAGATTTCCTCGGTACGCGCGAGGAAGATCGCGGAAGGATTCTTCACTTCCTTGAGGCCGGTCTCCGTCATGGCGAAGATGCCGAGTTCGTTCACCGCGCCAAAGCGGTTCTTCTGGCCGCGCAGCGTCCGGAAGCGGCTGTCATCGCCGCCTTCCAGCATCAGGAAGCAGTCGATCATGTGCTCCAGCACCTTGGGGCCGGCCAGCGTGCCGTCCTTCGTCACGTGGCCCACGAAGAACAGCGCGGTGTTGGTCTGCTTGGCGTACTGGATGAGGTAAGCGGCGCATTCGCGCACCTGCGACACACTGCCCGGTGCCGAGGGCACCTCGAGGCTGTGCATCACCTGGATAGAGTCGATCACGATGACCTTGGGCTGCAGCTGCTCCGCGACACTGGTGATCTCCGCGACATTGGTTTCGGTCAGCATCTGGAGCTTGTCCACCGGCAGGCCCAGGCGCTGCGCGCGCATGCCGATTTGCTGCAGGCTTTCCTCGCCCGTCACATACAAGGTTTCCATTTGCTGCGAGAGCTGGCACATCAACTGCAGCAACAGGGTACTTTTGCCGGCGCCCGGATTGCCGCCTATCAACACTACCGAGCCCGGCACGAGGCCGCCACCCAGCACGCGGTCGAACTCGCTGCTGCTGCTGGAGAAGCGTGGCTGCTCCGTGAGGTTGATGCTGCCCAGCGTCTGTACGCCGGCGAGGCTGCCGGCATAGCCGGCGCGCTTGAAATTCTGTGGCGCGGAGGGGGTTTTGGCGGCGCCCAGTGCCACGCGGCTCAGGGTGTTCCAGGCGTTGCAGGAGGCGCACTGGCCCTGCCATTGGGAATGTTCGGTACCACAGTCGGTACAGACGAAAGCGGATTTGGTCTTGGCCATGGTTGCGATGGTGCCTGCGACAGGGTTGCGAAAGCGCGAGCGGAATGCTGGCCGCATGATAGCTGAAGCCGCAGGGTCCTGCCGCCCTGTTTATGGCGGCAAAAAGGCATCAGTTCCTGATGACCTGCACATGGCTATAGTACTCATCGCCGTGTCCGCCACGGCAGGCTCAACAACAAAGGCGGCAAGGAAACCAGGAGAACAGCATGGAGAAGAAGATGACGGCGCCCCGGAGTCCAGCCATCAGGATCACCGGCAAGCAGCGCCTGCTCAATGTCGTAAAGGACAGCCCTGACCTGCGCGATCGCTGGTACGAACCCAGCCTTGTGCAGCTGCAACCGCGCATCGACAACAGCAGGTACGCGGTGATCCGTGACCAGGGCGAAGAGGGGGCCTGCACCGGCTTCGGCCTCGCGGCCGCGATCGATATCCTCAACCGCAAGAACGGTCTGCGCAGCTTCCGTGCCAGCCCGCGCATGCTGTATGAACTGGCCAGGCACCATGACGAGTGGCCCGGGCAGCGCTATGCCGGTTCCAGTTGTCGTGGCGCGATCAAGGGCTGGAAGAACATGGGTGTGTGCAAGGAGGCGCAGTGGCCGTTCCTGCAACGCAAACCCGGCAGTCTCACGGTCGAACGTGCCATCGCCGCCCGCGACAATACCCTGGGCGCGTACTACCGCCTGCGCCCCGATGTAAATGACTACCATGCCGCGCTTAATGAGGTAGATGCGATCTATGTGTCTGCCGACATCCACGCCGGCTGGTGGGCTCCCAAGGCGCGCAGAGGCGACAAGCTCGCGGTGATCCAGCCGGCTGTAACCACGGAAGGCGGCCATGCATTCTGCATCGTCGGTTACAACGAGCAGGGTTTTCTGGTGCAGAACAGCTGGGGACCCCAGTGGGGCAGCGGTGGCATCGCGCTGTGGCGCTACGAGGACTGGATCGACAACGTCAGCGATGGCTGGGTGTTCCGGCTGGCAATACCGACGCCCACGATCTTCGGGCTCAGCGCGCGCGGTGAAGCACAGCGCGATGCCGAATTCTTCGGGCGCGCACCGAAGCGTATCGAGATCGCTGGCCACTTTATCCACTTCGACGACGGCAAGCTGGAGGCCAAGGGTGATTACTGGAGCGACTACGCCGATCTGCGCGGCAGCGCCGAGCGCATCCGTGACCTCGCCGGCAAGTATCCGCACCTGCTGGTTTATGCCCATGGCGGACTCAATAGTCCCAAAGCGTCGGCCTCGCGCATTGCTGCGCTGAAAGAGGGCTTCAAGCGCAATGGCATCTATCCGCTGCACATGATGTATGACACCGGAATCGGTGAGGAACTCAAGGATGCCGTGACGCGCGCCATCAGCGGGCGCAAGGCAGAAAACTTCCTGAGTGACCTGCGCGATGCCACGGTCGAACGCAGCGATGTGTTCATCGAGGACGTGGTACGCAAGCCCGTGACACCGTTGTGGGACGAGATGAAGCGCGGCGCGCGCCAGCCGTGGGTACCTCAAGACTTGGGGCAGCCAGCGGATGGAGTTGCCGCACTTGAGCTGTTTGCTGGCATCTTGCGTGAGAGTGGTGTGCGCATCCATCTTGCCGGCCACAGTACGGGTGCCATCCTGCTGGGACATCTGCTGGGCGCGTTTGACCGCATCGATGAAGGTGATCTGGTGGCGTCGTGCACGCTGCTGGCTCCGGCCTGCAGCATCGCGTTCTTCAACGAGCATTACCGGCCGCGCCTCGGCAAGGACGCTACCGCTGCCACGCGCCTGCCAGCGCTGGATGTCTACACCCTGCGCGATGCACTGGAACGGGCCGACAGCGTCGGACCCTACCGCAAGTCGCTGCTGTACCTGGTGTCGCATGCACTGGAGCGCAAGCTGGAGCAGCCATTGCTGGGTATGGAAAAGCATGCCGGCAAAGTGGGTGCGCACCCCGGCTTGAAGCTGTATTACTCGGATGGCAGCAAAGGCAGCGTCACCCGCAGCACCACGCACGGCGGCTTCGACAATGATGTGTTCACGATGAACTCACTGCTGGCGCGCATTCTGGGCGCGCCACCGGTCAAGCCGTTTACGGCGGCGGAGATGAAGGGGTACTGAGGTGGTACGCTGGCAACGCGAGCAAAGTGTTGCTAGCGGAAGTCACGCTCGCGGAACCAGAGGTTGGCTGCCCACTTTTCGCCGGCTGTGACGGGCATGCCGCCGTGCAGGCTGTTATCGTGCTTGCGGTTACTGCCGGCGTAGCAGTTGTGGAACAGCAGCAGGTTGCCGGGAACCGGCTTCACATCGAGGCTGAGCTTGGGAAAGCCGGTGGATCCCCCGGCTTCCACGTAGTTCAGGTACAGCAGCGTCGTGATGAGGCGCTGGCCGCCGCGCTCCATGCAGCGTCGCCCCCGCTCGCTGTCATCATCCCAGGCATCGAAGTGGGGTTTGTACTCCTGGCCAGGGCCATAGTGCACGATCTGGAAACTCTCGGCATGCGCCAGCGGGATTTTCACCAGCTTGCTGATGCGTTCCGCGAGTTGTAGCGTCAGCGCATTGTAGCCATGGTTGATCCAGCAGTTGCTGCCGCTGCGACCGGGGCTCAGGTAGCCGCCGTCATCGCCGCTGACTTCCGCAGGCTGCAGTTTCTCCCAGGCTGCTTCCATCAGCGCCGACAGTTCTTCGGCACTGGCGAAATTCTCGAACAGCCATACGGCAGGTGCCACGTGCAGGCGTTGGCCGCGCGGGTATTGCTGGGGCAGGGTCTTGAGGTCGACGGACGCGGGCATGGGCAGGCTCAGGAATAGTACTTGGGCACGCGGCCACTGATGCTGCAGAACAGGTTGTACGAGAGGATGCCGGTGTGCTCTGCCACTTCGTCCGCTGCTATGGTGTCGCCCCATAGCGTGACGGCATCGCCGAGTTGTGCTTGCGGGATTGTGCTGAGGTCGATAGCCAGCATGTCCATCGACACGCGGCCCACTGTCGTCGTGCGTTTGCCATGGATTTCCACGGGACAGCCATTGGGCGTAGAACTCGGGTAACCGTCGGCATAACCGCAGCTGACGATTCCTATGCGCATCGGCTTTGGGCACACAAACTGCGAGTTGTAGCCGATGCTGTCACCGGTGCGGTGCTGGTGGATGGCGATGAGGCGGGCCCGCAGGGTCATCACATTCCTGAGGCCGAAGGCTTCGCGGCGACGCTGCCGGTCCTGCCACGCGAAGGGTGAACTGCCGTACAACATGATGCCGGGACGCGCCCAGCTGCTGGCACAGTCCAGCGCGAGCAGGCCGGCGCTGGAGGCGATGCTGGTGTCGGGATTTTCCTGCGCCAGTGCCGCCTGTACCTCGCGGAAGCAGCGCAACTGCGTGTCGTTCAGTGCCGAGTACGGCAGGCTGGCGTTGGCCAGATGCGTCAGCAGTTGCACGCGTGCCGTCCACGGCTTGCTGCGCAGCGCGCGATACAGCGCGGGATAGTCCTGCGGCTCAATGCCCAGGCGCCCCATGCCGCTTTGCAGCTTGAGCCAGAAGCTCAGGGGTTGGCGCGGCGATGTGCGCGCAAAACCTTCCTCCAGCCAGCTGAGGTCTTCGTTGCGGTGGACCACCAGGTTGAATCCGCCTTTGCCGATGCGCTCGACGTCGTCAGGCGTGATGAGGCCCTGCAGGATCAGGATGGGCTTGCTGCTGCCGGCCGCCCGCAGGCGCTCGGCCTCATGGATGTCGGTGACGCCATACATGTCCGCGAAGTGCAGCGCTTCGGCCACGGGGATGAGGCCATGGCCGTAGGCATTGGCTTTGATGACGGCCAGTACGCGACCGCCCTGCGCACGGCTGCGCGCGACTTCCAGATTATGCTTGAGTGCCTTCAGGTCGATGCTGGCAGCGATACGGTGCAGCAGCGTCATTCACCACCGCTCCACGGCGGCGGAGCTCCGCCTTGCATCGGCGTGTAATCAGCAAAGCGCGTGTGCTTGCCGATGAAGCTGAGATGTACGGTACCGATGGGGCCGTTACGCTGCTTGCCGATGATGATCTCGGCCACGCCCTTGGTTTCGATTTTTTCCGGTTCATACACTTCATGGCGGTACACGAACATGATGACATCGGCGTCCTGCTCGATCGCACCCGACTCGCGCAGGTCGCTCATCACGGGGCGCTTGTTGGGACGCTGTTCGAGGCTGCGGTTCAATTGCGACAGCGCCACTACGGGGCAGGAGAATTCGCGCGCCATCAATTTCAGCGAGCGCGAGATCTCGGATATCTCGCCTGTACGGTTTTCATTGCTGCCCTTGACCTGCATGAGCTGCAGGTAGTCCACCATGATCATGCCGAGCTGGCCGTGTTCGCGTGCGAGGCGACGCGCGCGGCCGCGCATGTCGCCGGGGCTGAGGCCGGAACTGTCGTCGATGAACAGCGGGCGGTTGCGCAGCCTGGAGACTGCTCCGGTGAGCTTGTCCCAGTCATCATTCTCCAGCTTGCCGTTACGCATGCGCGTCTGGTCGATCTTGCCGATGGACGAGAGCATGCGGATTATGAGGCTGTCGGCCGGCATTTCCAGCGAGAACACCAGTACCGGCTTGTCGTTGTGCAGCACGGCGTGTTCCACCATGTTCATCGCATACGTGGTGTTGTGGACAAGGATGTCTTCGGCGACAAAGTTGTGCGTGTCCGGCACCGTGAGGTCATACACCTGCTTGGTGCCGGTAGCTTCGATGGACACGATCGTGTCCCAGTACAAGTCACTGTTGGCCAGTTGCGCGAGGTAAGGATCGTCGAACAGGTGGGCGAAGAAGGCAGCGCGCGCCCGTGTCAGCAGGCGCCGGGATTTGCCGGACAGGTGCGGGTTGAAGCCTTCCGGACAGATCAGGCCCTTGCGTGAGTAGATATCCTGCCATGGAGTCTGGCCCTTGAGCCGCAGGACATGATCGCAGAGGACCTCCGGCAGCAGATCGCTGTTGGCATGGCCACGCTTGCTGTCGAGCAGACTGCAGGCAGCGTCGAGTCTGTCTTCCTTGCCGAAGATGCCGATCTCGCTATGGAAACGCCGGATGCTGTCCTGATGCGTAATGATCAGCTCCCAGGCTTCGCGCCGTTCTTCACGATACTTCACATGGCGGTGCTTGAGTCGCGCCAGAACGCCGAATCGCAGCAGCAGGTGCTGCACATCCCGCACCAATGCGCGTGATGAGCTGGCATAGGAGACAACGCACTGTGTGTCGTTCTGTACCCATACACTGCCGTCACAGGCAAAGAGCCGGTTGAGGAACAATGCCAAGCTCTGGCGCGGGAGGCAGAACACGGTATCCGGCATGGACTTCTGTGTGGCAAGTTTGCCCCATAGCTCCAGGTTCTGCAGCCAGCGCTTCAGTGCGTGTGGTGCGTTGGTTGCGGCGCTGTGTTCTCCATGCGGCAGCAGTGTGTCGAGCGGAAGCTGCAGGGTGCCAGCCAGCGCCGCAAGTGTGGCGCCTTGTGGCACATTCAGGCCCTGCCGCCAGTAGCACACCGTGGCTGCTGCCACTTGCAGGTTGGCGGCAAGCTGGCGTCCGCTCACCGCCAATTCCTGCATGCGTCCACGCAGCGTGGCGGCAAAGCGCAGGCGGTGCTGTTGCACCAGGCCGGCATCAGACACGACCCGCAAGGTTGGCGCACGATCTTCAGAATGTACTGCGCTGACGCGGACACCACCAAAGGCGGCCACGCAGTCCGTAAACTCATCCAGCAGGCGTGGATTGGTGTTGGTAAAGGCGGGTGAAGTTTGCGTCAGCCCGCCGTCGGCGATCAGATAAGCCAGCAGCTTGATCTCGTGTGCCGGCATACGGTTGTTGCCAAAGACCGGCAGCTCGCGCGGAATGCCGATGCGAGTACCACTGCAGATTTCTTCCAACGGCTTCCAGCCTGCTTCGGTGAGGAACGGATGCGTCAGCGTAGTTTCGATTTCGCGGCCAAGGGCAGTGGTGACCTTGAATACTGGCTTGTGTCCGTCGTCGACGAAGGCGCTGGGATGCGTACTGCGCAGTTTCCAGTCGTTGCCGAGGGTGTGCAGTTTGCCACTGCGTGTGCGGACTATGTCGTCGATCAGGACACGAGCGCCGGTATCAGGGTCCACAAGTCGGCTGCCACTGACGATGCATTTACCCATCGACGGCCTGCCCGCCACGATCACCAGATCGCTGGGCTGCAGGCCCGAGGTCATCTCGTCCATGTCCCTGAAGCCGGTGGACAGGCCGGTGATGTTGCCCTTGGCGTGAAACAGCTTCTCGATGCGCTCTACCGCTGTCTTGAGGATGGGGGTGACTGGCAGCGGGCCACCGTCATGGGTGCGCTCGTCGGCAATGCGGTAAACGTGCTTCTCCGCTTCCTCCAGCAGTTCGGCACTGCTGCGGCCATCGGGGTTGTAGCCACTGTCGGCAATGCGATGGGCGGTGCTGATGAGTTTACGCAGGATCGCGCGCTCCTTGATGATCTGTGCGTAGGCCACGATGTTGGCACCGCTGTGCGCGCCATTCACCAGTTCACCCAGATAATCGAGGTTGCCAGCCTCAGCCAGCTGGTTGCTGCTGCGCAGCGTTTCGCTCAGCGTCAGCACGTCGATGGGCTTGGCCACGGAGGCCTGGCGTTGCATCGCGTCGAACAGCAACTGGTGTTCCTTGCGGTAGAAGTCGCCCGGCAGCAGTATCTCGCTCACGGCGTCCCAGCGGCTCTCGTCCAGCATCAGCGCGCCCAGCACGGCCTGCTCGGCCTCGATGGAATGCGGGGGCACTTTGAGGGTTGTGATCTTGTCGGTAATCGCTGGTTCTTGCATTGGGAGCAACGTGGGTTGGGGCCGCTGGGCTGGTGAGTGTACCTTGCCTCCTGCGCCTGCTCCAACCCGGCGCGCCGGCCATCGCGTCGTTGCCCGCGCGCAGTGAAATCCAATTACCTGTTTTTCAATTGCTTATGGTACGTTAACGACCCGTTAAACACCGGATGCCTCCGCAAGGATGATCGAACCAGACGAACTTCGGGCCCTGTGCCAGCGCATTATCCAGAGCGGCGAGTTGGGGCGTTCGCGCACCTATGCGGCGATCCTGGAATATCTGGCAGAGCAGGCCATCAGCGGCTCCACGCCCAAGGAAATCTCCATCGCCATGGAGGTGCTCGGCCGCGGCGCCGAGTTCGATGTGGGCAAGGACTCCATCGTGCGGGTGCATATCTACCATCTGCGCAACAAGCTCAACACCTACTACGCCAAGCATGGGCGCGATGAAAAGTGGCGTGTCGACATACCGAAAGGCCAGTACATGCTGGCGACCACCACCAACCTGCAGGAGCCTGATCCCGCACCGCTCAGCATCACGGGAAGGCCGCAGCAGCGCAGGTCGCTGACACCCTGGTTGGCCGCGCTGGCAATCTTCCTGCTCGGTATGAACCTGCTGCAACAGCCGGAACCGGCGGCAGGGCCGGCAGCACTGAATCCTTATGCCGGCACGGCGCTGTGGCAGCCAATCCTCGACGATGAACTTCCGGTGCTCATCCTGCTCGGCGATTATTACATCATGGGTGAGCTGGACGAGGCCGGTGTGGTCACGCGCATGGCGCGCGAGTTCGACATCAACTCGCGCCAGGATCTCGCCCAGTCGCAGCTGGCCGGTCGCAATGCCGGGTATCTCAACCTCGACCTGAGTTATACGCCCACCAGCGTCAGTTCTGCGCTGCTGCAGGTGCTGAAGGTATTCGGGGACGACAATGCGCGCGTGAGCGTGAAACTGATGTCGGATTTCAGCACCAATGATCTGGTGGGGCGGCATGTGATCTATGTCGGACTGCTGAGCGGGCTGCAGAGCCTGCAGGACATCCTGTTTTCGGCATCAGGCCTCGCCACCGGCGCTACCTTCGATGAGCTGATCAGTCTGGATGAGGGCACCCACTTTACCAGCAGTTCGGGGCTGTCCACTGGTGAGGACAGCTACCGCGATTTCGGACTGCTCTCCACCTTTCCGGCGCCGTCCGGCACCCAGTTCCTGTTTCTTGCAGGCATGCGCGATGAGGGCTTGAGCAATCTGGCCGAGGAAGTAGCGATGCTGCCGGCGCTGGCCGAACTGCAGCAGGCGCTGGCGGCGGACTCGCGTGTACAGCAGGAGTCGGCTTTCGAGGCTTTGTATGAAGTGCTGGGCTTCAGCAATACCAATTTTGACGCCAACCTTGCCTACTTGGCGCCGCTCGACACGCAGGTACTTTGGAAGAACCGTTTACTGGGCTTGCCCTGACGTAAGGCAACTCTTCCATGCTGTCGGCAAAGCAAAAAAAAACGGGAGCCGAGGCTCCCGTTTCTGGTTGCAGTGCTGGCTGCTTACTTCTGCTGCACGATGCTGAGCTTGATCGTGGTGGTGACTTCGCTGCCCAGTGAAAGGGTGATGTCGAACTCGCCGGTTTCGCGCAGGGCGCCGAGGGGCAGCAGTACTTCTGCTTTCTCCACGGCCTGGCCGGCAGCCGTGATGGCTTCGGCGATGTCACGCGTGCCCACGGAGCCGAACAGCTTGCCTTCATCGCCAGCGTTGGCACCAATGGTGATCAACATGCCACTGAGCTTGTCAGCGCGTGCCTGTGCTGCAGCCAGTTTCTCACCGGCGACCTTCAGCAGTTCGGCTTTGCGGGCTTCGAAGTTGGCGAGGTTTTCCCGGGTGGCAGGGATGGCCTTGGCGAAGGGGAACAGAAAATTGCGGGCGTAGCCGGAGCGAACGTTGACCTTGTCGCCGACCTGGCCCATGCGGCCTACTTTCTCGAGCAGAATGACTTCCATTGCGAATACCTCATTAAAAAAATGTCAGTTACTGTTGTCGACCCCATCCCTGTGATCATTTGTGTTGCAGCCGGCCGCCTGGCCGACGCGTAGTCCCCGCCTGAGTACTGCGGACCTACCCTTACTTCTTGTTCTCGAGCTTACTGCTTTGGCTCATCCGGTGGTGCAGCCTTCAGCCGCTTGCGGATGTTGGCAAAACTGTCGATGAAGCCCAGTGCAATGATGGCCGGAACCACCAACAACGCCAGCAGGTACACCAGCACCAACCAGCTTGCTCCCATCTTGCGCTTCGCCACCACAAAGTGGCACAGCGCAAGTCCGCTCACCATGGGGGCCACGCACAACAGCGGCACCATAGCGGTGAGCGGCTGCATGCCCGCCTGGCCAGCCACCAGCAAGGCCAGCAGCAAACCGGCAAATCTGGGATCCAGGCGCAGCGCGTGAAACTCCTGCTGGAACCCGCCCTGGTTATACAACAAGGCCTGCCAATAGCGCCCAAGGGCTACGCAGGCTACGAACAACGCCATGTGGTAGGCCCCGTAGAAATGCAGCAACAAGGCTACTATTTCGTCGGTGCCTGCCGTTGCCATCTCGCCGGCGTCTGCCAGTTGGAGGGAACGACCTTCATCCACCATCTGCCCTATCACTTGCGTGACTTGGGCCAGGTACCTTGTCTGCAGTGGCAGACTGAGTTGGGTGCCAAGACCGAGCAGCAGGATCAATACCAGTACTGCCTGCCAGGACTGGCTGCTGCGCAGCGCTTGTCCGGCCGCCTGTGCCGCAATGAGCATGAACACCGGTGATGCGTCCCCTACATAAAGCTGCAGGAGTGCGGGCAACAGCGCCCACAGCATCACCAGAAAGCCTTCCTGCCAGCCCTTGCGCAGGGTGACCAAGGCCACCACGGCGCCGCTGAGCAGGTTCAGCATGGGAACCAATGCAAACAGGATGGCCACCGTCACGGCCTGGCGACGGCCAGACATGGCGAATTCGGCTATCCCCCGCAGCATCAGGTTCCCGGGTTTGTCTTATGCTTCGTGGGAATCCGTGTAGGCGATCAATGCCAGGAAGCGCGCCTGCTTGATGGCCGTGGCCAGCTGACGCTGGAAACGGGCCTTCGTGCCGGTGATGCGGCTGGGAACGATCTTGCCGGTTTCGGATACGTTGGCTTTCAGCGTTTCGAGATCTTTGTAATCGATCTCGGTGAAGCCTTCAGCAGTGAACCTGCAGTATTTACGGCGGCGGAAGAAACGCGCCATGGTCAATCTCCTTTAAAGTCTTTGAGTGAACGTCAACCAGTTGTCGTGAACTGTTTCCGGCAAAACACCTTACTCGGCGTCGGCTTCTTCAGCGGTATCTTCAGCGTCATCGGCGCTTTCTACAGCTTCATCGGCACGGGCGCGCTGGACAGCGCGGGCTTTGCGTTCACGGTTTTCATTTTCGGCTTTCTGGATCGGGGACATGTCGGTCACCGGACCATCGCGCTTGATCACCAGGTTACGGATGATGGCGTCGTTGTAGCGGAAAATGGAGGTGAGTTCGTCGAGAACTTCCTGGCCGCATTCGATGTTCATCAGAACATAGTGGGCCTTGTGGATCTTGTTGATCGGGTACGCCAGCTGGCGGCGGCCCCAGTCTTCCAGGCGATGCACGGCGCCGCCGGCATCCTTGATCATCTTGGTGTAACGTTCAACCATCCCGCCAACCTGTTCAGATTGGTCAGGATGCACCATAAACACTATTTCATAGTGGCGCATTAAATGCTCCTTTCGGTTTCATCAGTCTCCAGATACCCCGGCGGACCGGCGTACAGTGAGACAAGGAGTTATGTTCAAAAGACGGGATTTACCCCATCCACCTTCGGAAAAAGAGGCGGCATTCTAGTGGGGATGCCCAGGGAATGCAATTTATCGTTGCTGTGTCACTGGTCAGGCCCGGGCCGCTCAGGCCTGCCGGCGCTGGCGCAGCGCTTCGAACAGGGCGACACCGGTGGCCACGGACACATTGAGACTGCTGACTTCGCCCGCCATCGGGATCGAGAACAGCACGTCGCAGTGCTCGCGTGTAAGGCGGCGCATGCCTGCACCTTCCGAGCCCATCACCAGTGCCAGCGGGCCCTTGAGATCGCTCTGGTACAGGGACTGCGTGGCTTCACCGGCGGCGCCCAGCACCCAGACGCCGGACTGCTGCAGGGCCTTGAGCGTGCGCGCCAGGTTGGTCACGGCAATAAAAGGTACACACTCGGCGGCGCCGCAGGCCACCTTGCGTACCGTTGGGGTCATCAAGACTGACTTGTCCTTCGGTACTATCACGGCATCCACCCCGGCGGCATCTGCGGTGCGCAGGCAGGCGCCGAGGTTGTGCGGGTCGGTGACGCCGTCCAGCACCAGCAGCAAGGGTGGGTGGTCGAGACTGGCGAGCAACTGCTGCAGGAAGCCTTCGCTTTTCTCCAGCTTCAGGGGTTTGCACAGGGCCGCAATGCCCTGGTGGACGAGGCCGCCGGTCTTTTCATCCAGCTCGCTGCGTGGCACCTCGCTGATGCCGATGTTGAGGCGGCCAGCGCGTTCGATGAGGGCTTCCATGCGCGCATCACTGCGCCCCTGCTGCACCAGCAGTTCCAGCACACTGTCATGGTTGTGCTTCAGCAGGGCTTCGACGGCGTGCAGGCCATAAACGAGATCAGTCATCGGGTGTTGGCTCAGGAGCGGCGTTTGCGCTTGCCGCCGCGCCGGGCATCACCACTTTCCTTGCTCTTGCCCGCATCCTTGCCTTTGCCTCCATCCTTGCCGGCGCCGCGGGCCTTGCCACGCTCACGCTGGGGCAGGGAACGTCCCGGGCCGGTACCGACCGTGCCACCGCTGTTGAGCGTCAGCTCGATCTTGCGTTCGTCGAGATCCACGCGCGCCACCACTACCCGCACCTGGTCGCCCAGACGGAAGCAGAGACTGCTGCGTTCGCCGGTCAGCGTGTGACTGACCGCGTCGAAATGGTAGTAATCGTTGGCCAGCGCCGTGACGTGGACGAGGCCTTCCACATAAACATCCGTCAATTCGACAAACAGGCCGAAGTTGGTCACGCCGATCACGACACCGGCGAACTCGTCGCCGACGCGGTTCTGCATGTATTCGCACTTGAGCCAGTTGATGACATCGTAGGTGGCGGCATCGGCGCGGCGCTCGGACTGTGAGCACTGCACGCCCAAGGCTTCGAGATCCGGCAGTTTGTAGGGATAAATCTCGGCACGTTTGAGTTTCGAGGCGCCCTCTGCTGGCAGGACGCCGGCCTGCGGTTTGCCGCTGCGGATCAGGTAGCGGATGGCGCGGTGCACCAGCAGGTCGGGATAGCGGCGGATCGGCGAGGTGAAGTGTGTGTAGGCTTCGTAACCCAGACCGAAGTGGCCCAGGTTGGCAGGCTGGTACACGGCCTGCATCAGCGAGCGGATCACCAGCGTCTGCAACAGCGCGCGGTCGGGGCGGTCTTTCAGCTTCTTCAGAATCTGCGCGTAATCCAGTGGTGTGGGCTTGGCCTTGCGCGGCAGCGCGATACCGATTTCACGCAGGAAATCGTACAGATTCTTGAGCTTCTCCTCGCTGGGACCTTCATGCACGCGGTACAGCGCAGGCAGCTTGGCGTCCTGCAGCAGGTCGGCGGAGGCCACGTTGGCGCAGAGCATGCATTCTTCGATCAGGCGGTGCGCATCGTTGCGCTCCACCGGGATGATCTCCTTGATGCGGCGCTGCTCGGAAAACACGATGCGTGTTTCCACGGTTTCGAAATCCAGCGCGCCGCGCTCGGCACGTACCTGCAGCAACTGCTTGTAGAGGGAGTAGAGTTCCTTGAGATGGGGCAGCACGGTCTTGTGCTTCTCGCTGACACGGTGCTGCAGCAGCTTCTCACTGTCGGTCTTGGGCGGCTGCAGCATGGCAGCCACTTCGGTGTAGGTCAGGCGCGCCTTCGAGTGGATGATGCCTTCGTAGAAGCAGTATTCCTCGATGTCACCGTCCTTGCTGATGTCCAGTTCGCACACCATCACGAGGCGGTCTTCGTTCGGCTTCAGCGAGCAGAGTCCGTTCGACAGATGCTCCGGCAGCATCGGGATTACGTGGCCCGGGAAATACACGGAGTTGCCGCGTACCTGCGCTTCGGCATCGAGCGCACTGCCGATCTGTACGTAGTGCGAGACATCGGCAATGGCGACATACAGTGTAAAGCCCTTGCCACGGCGGCGTTCGCAGAATACGGCGTCGTCAAAGTCCTTGGCGTCTTCCCCGTCGATGGTCACGAAGGGCTTGTCACGCAGATCGATACGGTGTGGTTCAGAGTCGCCGCTCACCTTCGCGGGATAGCGCTTCATCTCCTCCAGCACGGCTGGGGGCCACTCATACGGGATGTTGTGGACGCGCAGCGCCAGTTCCACTTCCATGCCGGGCGTGCTGACATCACCGAGGATTTCCAGTACTTCACCGGAGGCCTTGTGATGACCGTGCGGGAACTGTGTCACCTGCACCACCACGAAGTCACCGTCCTTGGCTTTCTTGTGCAGCTTGGGCGGGATCATGATTTCGTTGGTAATGCGCTTGTTGTGCGGGATCACCACGCCGAAGCCCTGTTCGGCATAGTAGCGACCCACGAACTGCGTGTTCTTGCGTTCCAGCACAGTGACGATGCGGCCTTCGCGGCGGCCACGACGATCGAGTCCGGACTGCTTGGCCAGCACCGTGTCGCCATCGAACACGCTGCTCATCTGGTGCGGGCTCAGGTACAGGTCATCGCTGCCGTCTTCGGGAATCACGAAGCCGAAGCCGTCCTTGTTGCCCTGGATCACACCCTTTATAAGGTCCATCTTGTTGACGAGGCCGAACATGCCATTGCGGGTACTGACGAGTTGCCCGTCACGGGTCATGGCGCCGAGGCGGCGCAACAGGGCGTCCTGTGCCACTGCATCGAACAGCAGCAGTTCGGTACACAGTTCGAGATGGGCAGCGGGCTCGCCACGCTTCTCGAGGTGCTCGAGGATGAACTCGCGGCTGGGAATGGGGTTCTCGTACCGTGATGCCTCGCGCTCGGCGAAGGGATCGTGGTTGGGATCGGGCAGCTCGGGATCGGGTTTTCTGGACTTTGGCATCAAATTCTCGGGACAATATTTTTCGCGACCAGTATACACGGACAATTGACAAGCGTGCCCTCAATGAAGAAAATGCGCGCCTCTTCTGCAAGACCCATCTGCCCAGGTGGTGAAATTGGTATACACGCTAGCTTCAGGTGCTAGTGGCCGCAAGGCCGTGGAGGTTCAAGTCCTCTCCTGGGCACCATCATCTAGTTTTCTGACATCCAGCAACGTCCACCCCAAGTCAGAATCCTCAGCAATTATCGGACTTTAGGCATCATTACCGTCCAATAACGTTTTGAGCCATCCGATGGCTGTAGTAACATCCTTGGTAACACCCGGCAAACTCTGAACCGGGTGTTACTACGAAGGTGTTGCCATGCCCAGAGCAGTGAAACCCCTATCAGATACTCAGGTCAGACAAGCTAAGCCTAAAGCGAAGGAATACAACCTTGCTGACGGCAAGGGCCTGTATCTTCGCGTCAAGCCCACCGGTTCAAAGCTGTGGCTTTTCAACTACTACCGGCCATTTAACAAGCAGCGTGCGAACCTGAGTCTCGGCACTTACCCTGAATTGAGCTTGCAGGAAGCCAGAGAGGCGGCGCAGAAATTCAACGGCTTGCTGCTTAATGATACCGACCCCCAAGAATTCAGACGCGAACAGGCAAGGAGCAGCAACGAAGCGCAGCTCAACACCTTCCAGCACGTTGCCGGTAAATGGCTGGCCCTGAAGCAGCCCGATGTTTCAAAGGTTTACCACGACAAGATTGCCGACCGCCTGAGCATGTACATGTTCCCGAAGCTCGGCAAGGTGCCAATTCACAAATTGAGTGCCGTGCAAACCATCGAAGTGCTTGCCCCACTTGCCAAGGCGCGGAAGCTGGAAACAGTGAAGAAAATTTGCGGGTGGGTGAATGAAATCATGGTGTTCAGTGTGAACACCGGTTTGATTGCCTCAAACCCGTTGGCAGGAATAGGCCGTGCCTTCAATGCGCCGAAGGTGGAGAACATGCCCACCCTTAAGCCCGAGCAACTACCAGAGCTGATGCAAGCGTTGAACAGGGCCAACATCAAACTGGTTACGCGCTGCCTGATCGAATGGCAATTACACACTATGTGCCGCCCTGCCGAAGCGGCGGGCGCTAGATGGGCGGAAATCAACATGGAGAAGGCGCAGTGGGAAATTCCTCCAGAGCGCATGAAGAAGAGCAAGCCCCATGTAGTCCCGTTATCAAAGCAAGCCTTAAGCCTTCTGGAGGTGATTCGACCATTATCCGGTGCCAGGGAGTTCATATTTCCGGCAGACAAGAACCCCCGGAAGTCGGCCAATTCCCAAACTGCCAACATGGCGCTCAAGCGTGCGGGTTTCAAAGGCAGGCTGGTGGCGCACGGCATGCGTGCTTTGGCTAGTACCACACTGAACGAACAGGGCTTTGATGCTGACGTGATTGAAGCTGCCCTTGCCCACATCGACAAGAACACTATCCGTGCCACCTACAACCGCGCTGACTACCTCAAGCGCCGTAGGGTTGTGATGCAATGGTGGTCCGACCATATTGAAAAGGCAGCGATAGGAAATATGAGCCTTTCAAGCTACAAGCATTTACGCGCCGTAGGGTGAAAAGCTGATGGTACATTCACCCGAGTTTCGTCTAAACGCCAACCAAAAAGGGGAGATTTCAAAACTGTTGCGCGTTTCAGAAGTGGAGCAGCCGCGAATTTTTGCTGCCTTAGAGCATCTCGTAAATGTTGACGCTTGGCTAGAGCGTGACGCATCTGGAAAATTTAAAACAACCAAAGTAGGGCAACGTAGAGCTCGGGAATTGAACTCGATTGCAAAGGGTTTTGGTGACTTGGCAAAAGTTTTAACGAAAATAGACCCTTTAGTGCTGCATCACCTGGATGATCAATTCAGCACTTTTCAATTTGAAATGTTGCAATGCAGGAAAAGTGAAAAAACCAGTGCCCGATCTGTTCTTCCTGTAAAAGAGCTGGTTTCAAAAACTCGCGATTGGGCCAGTAATTCGAGAAATGAAATAAAGAGGGAAGGGTCGGGCTATTTCTACAGGTTCTTCCATGAGGTCGAACAGTTTTGCTACTGGAACATAAGCAAAAAGAAAAAGATCTCAAAGGCAAAATTCAGCAAGCTCGTAGCTATCCTGCTGGGTATTCCTGAAGACCATGCCAAAAAGCAGTTAAAGAGATGGAAAGAAAAGCCAGCAAAAAAAGCGCCTAATCCAGACAAAACCACCACATAGACAGCACTTTCTGTCCCTGCCTCGACCTCCTGAAAGCCACTAGCCTTGTCTCGTGTACTGACAGCCTAGGAGGCTCAAAGATGGCAAGCAACCTGCAGCACCACCTCGCAACCAACAGCAGCGACCGATTTTTACGGTGGCCGGAAGTAAAGCAGCGCATAGGTTACAGCCGCTCGCAAATCTATCTGTTAATCCAGCAAGGTAAATTCCCCGCACCCTACAAGCTCGGAGCAAGGGCCAGCGCGTGGCTTGAGTCGTCTATCAATGAATGGATCAGTGGGCGGCTCGCCGCAAAACCCGTGTGCACAACCAATCATCAACGAGGGGCTAACTAATGAGCCTGAGAATAAAAAGCCCTGATCCGAAAAGCTTGGCGGCGAACGGAGACAGGGCCACTAGGGAAAACCAATCTATAAGCTCGAATGTTAAAGGCTGCGCAGACGTTTATCAAATCCTCAACAGGATAGAGAAGCCCTTCAAAAGCGGACCAGATAGCTGGCGCACAGATTGCTGGCTTTGTGGTGGCCATTCGCGGAAAGTCAGTATCAGGCTGCGGGATGATGGCAGGATAACTATTCATTGTTTCGGCGGCTGCGATGCTGTCGACCTGCTACAAGCACTCAATCTAAACCTCTCCGATCTCTACCCAGACACAACCCGGACCGAATACAAACCTATTCGCCCAGGTGAGCGCTGGATTCCCCGCGATGTTATCGGCGCCATATCTTTTGAATTGCTGATAGTGGCCTGCGCTGCTGCTTCAATGAATGCGGATAGACCCCTTCCGGATGATGAGAAAGCCCGTTTGATGCTCGCTGCAAATCGGATATATGCGGCAAAGCAGGCGGTGGGCCTATGAATGATTCCGGAACCAAGTTCCTTGATTCATTAATTATGGAACAAAGCACACCCGCTGATACCACTATCGCTAATGAAGCTATGTCTTTTTCAGGTGCTCGAGTCAAAAAAAATACGCCAGTAGGACAAGAACGCGTGGAACAGGAACACTTGCGCCAAGCACTTCTGCAGCATCCAACTGAAGACTCTGTGGCGCTAGCATATCGAACAGCTTACAGAGATCGGGAAATATACATGCACGGCAAGGGATGCTGGTTTGATTGGACTGGGGAACTTTGGGCGGAAGACACTTGCAAACGTCATTACGACAGAATACGGAACCTAGCGCGTTCGGCCAACCTGAAAGGACATGCAGTACCGGCAAAGGCTAGCTTTGTTGCTGGTGTGGATACGCACCTCAGATCTGACCCAGCGTTTGCTCGGCATGTATCGAGCTTTGATGTAGACACTAACCTACTGAATACACCAGCGGGCACGATTGATCTACGGATGCAAGTAACTAAGCCGCATTTACCAAGCGATTGTATTACACAGATTACAAACGTTGCGCCGAGTTCTAATGGTGGACGTCGCTTTTCAGTTTTTCTGGATGAGATTACAGACGGCGATAATGGTCTGAAGTTATTTCACCAGTGTTCACTTGGTTCGATCCTGTCCGGCGCTACTGAGGAACACTGGCTGCTGTTCTGGTTCGGTGCAAAGTCGCGCAACGGAAAAAATACTTTCGGTGATCTTGTTGTGTGGATTCTCGGGAGTTATGCCGGAGTGATGCCCACTTCAGCACTAATGCAAAAGTCCAATGACTCACATCCAACGGAAATGATGAACCTGAAAGGAAAGCGGCTTGTTGTCTGTTCTGAAGTGCCTGAAGGCTGTTTCTGGAATGAGTCAAGGCTGAAGGAGACTACTGGCGATTCCACGCTACAAGGGCACTACATGCGGCAGGACTGGATCGAGTTTCCCAGAACACACAAGCACCTGATTTACGGCAATCATAAACCGCAACTCCGCAACATCGACATGGCAATTCAGGCACGCTTCAAGCTTGTGCCGTTTCCGGTTTCGTTTGTTGGCCGAGAAGATCCAGATCTGCCAGCGAAACTTAGAGCTGAAGCGCCTTTTATTCTTCACTGGCTGCTGGAAGGTCACAGGATATGGCGGGAGAACGGCAAGCGACTGGTGAAGTGCACGGCTGTTGAGAAGGCCTCAACTGAATACTTCGCTTCACAGTCTACGCTTGAAATGTGGATTGAGGAGCGGTGCGAAATTTTGACCTCAAGCGAGAACATAGCCTGGAGTAACTGCGCCAAATCTAGCGAGCTCTATGCCGACTTCAGTGAGTGGAAAAAGAAGCGAGGTGAAGTGCCGCCCTCCCACACCAGATGGGGCGCACAGATGGGCGAAAAGTTCCAGTGCGGCAAGTCTGACGGTGTGAGATATCGCGGATTAAGGGTTAAACACAGATTTCCGGGGGCGGGGTGATAAAACATGAGTTTGGAACCCTTTGGAACCCTTACAGTGTTTATCCTTATAGCGTACTTAAACATAGGTAAGTATCCAGAAAGGGTTCCAAACCCTTCCAAAAGTGGCTCCGAATTCGGAATGGAGGTTAGTCATAAGCGCAAGCTCCCAGCTATTAAATGACAATGCGCAAATACCTGAAAACAGCAGGCGGGAAACAGAACTATGAGATTCAAACCTGGCACCAGCGGAAACCCGGAAGGCAGGCCACAAGGCAGCAAGAACCGCTCTACCAAGCTTCTGGAGACACTTGATGCAGATGTGCCAGCCTTGTTGGCTGTGACTAAAGAAAAGGCACTTCAGGGCGATATGACGGCCATGCGTTTGCTTCTGGAGCGGCTGCTGCCAGTCCGCAAACCGGTGTCACCCGTTTTCGATATACCGGAGCTTGCGATGGCTTCCACCCTGACAGAACAGGCCCAAGCGGTATTCTCAGGAGTTTGTAGGGGGTTCATTCCCCCAGATGTGGGTAGCCAGTTGATTATGGCAATAGGAGCCACTTCGAAAGTGCTGGAGACTGACGAGGTAGTGAGACGCATCATCCAGCTGGAGCAGGCGGCGTTGCCAAGCGTTGACCGGAGGCAGGAGGTTTTATATTGAGCCTACGTCTACTAAAGGGTCGATTGTCCGCCTTGGAAGAGAAGGTTCGGCCAAGGGAAATCCTTAGTCAGTGGTGGACGGTCGAGATCGTGGAAACAAGCGGCGACAGGGCCAGGAACTATGCCAGATTTAATGGTGGATCCTACGTACGAGGGGCGGGCGAAAGCGAGCCAGCATTTCTTGACCGGATACAGTCACTCACAATGCCGCTGATGTCGCAGAGGGTCATCCTAGTATCATCTAGGACATTGGTTCACAATGCGCCAGCGTCGACGTCCCCCCGCCCTCAGTAGCACTTGGCTTTCGAATTCTGGGCCAACTGTGGCTGTGATCGCAGCCAATTGCAGCACGAAAAAGTCCTTTTAGCTTCAAAGGCGAGAGAGGGATAAGTGTGCGCCATGCGGCCTCTTTATGATACTGTCCAGGTGCTCCGAAACCCAGTTACTCCTGCAGATTGTAGCTTGGATACGTTTTTGGGTATGTAGAAACAAAAAACGCGCAGCGCGCAATCATTGACTATATGGCGGAGGAGGAGTTCGTCTTATGGCTGTTGGATCAACCGCGTATAGAGCGGCTTCAGCTGGAGTTAGTGGCGCAAGGGCTGGAATTGCCTATGGAGCAGCTGGCGCAAGGGCTGGAATTGCCTATGGAGCAGCTGGCGCAAGGGCTGGAATTGCCTATGGAGCAGCTGGCGCAAGGGCGGGGCTTGCCTATGGGGCAGCTGGTGTTGCTTACGGGGCAGCTGGTGTTGCCTATGGAGCAGCTGGATTAAGGGCAGGAATTGCCTATGGGGCAGCTGGTGTTGCGGCTGTTGGATCAGCTGGATTTACCACGGCCAGGAATGCAATTTTCGGAACCCCGCAGGCAAACCGCGAGAAGGCGTTTTTGGGATGGGACAAAAAGAAGTTTAACCCTCAAAACCAAGATAAGGCACTATTTTCGCTCGCTCGTGGAATACGGCAAACCACTGCTGCAGAAGTGTCGCCAATCGACAAGCCTGGCAGTGACCAGGACGCGGTGAAGCTACAAATAGCCAAGCGAGTGGATAAGATAAATGCAGCCGAGGCATCTGAAAAACTAAGTTCTTCACAAGCGGCAGTGCTCAGAATGAAGGCGGGCTTATCAGAAGACCAAAACATCGCGCGGAGCAATTTTTTATCTGCCATTAGGTCACCTGGCAAGGACAACATTCAGCGGACTGTGACATTGGAAGGCAGCGCGGTTAAAGTTACCAGCACTCGCGCGGAGTCCTCTGACCGAAATATCTTTACCCATGGAACCTGGTCTCACGGGTCTGGCGACTTTGCCCGAGCAGGTTCCAAAAGCATTGCTAAAATTGAGAGTAGCAGTCCTGGTTCCCAAAGTGTGATTGGGAGTTGGAGAGGCGGGATTCAACAATCAGACAGAGACAAAGGTGGCAGCCAGATTGCCAGCCTGATTAAGGACGTTCGGAGGCTGAGCCCAGAAAGTGCCATAAATCTCCATGGGCATAGCCATGGCGGGAACGTCAATGCCCTTGCCGCCGAACTTTCTGGCGTAAACATTCGTGAGGGGCACCAGTATGGAACGCCACAGCTCTACCGCTCATCTAGCTCGCGACCTGGGGTATTCGAGAACGTTCACCTTACCCCTCGTGCAGTAGCTGCCCATGAAAGGATCGAAACTCACTTCAACACCAGGGATGCCGTACAAACCACAGGAGCTGCGAGAGGAGCATCGGTTAACGACAGAGCCGACCCTGTAATGGTTAGGCGCCAAGCCCATACTGAGCTGAATTCAACCCGAGGCCGGCTTTACGGCACCACTGTCGCGCCTCCAGTTCCATCGCCAGGTGGCACCAACGAAGGCTCAGCAAATGGAAAAATCGTCAACACGCAGCATAGTGCTAGGTGGTCTAATCCTTTCAGTGCCCATTCTAAAACAATGCGGTCTGGTGCTGGTGAT
>JBIIWP010000096.1:0-12528 GCA_044338855.1 Pseudohongiellaceae bacterium
TCATGGATTTCCGCACGCATCCCATCCAGCAGAGCTCTGGCCCCATCATCGTCAACGGCAAGGCCATCTCAGGCCGCACCTGCCAGCCCCCCGCCGGGCCCGATGCCTGCATCATCACGGCACATGACACCGAAACGGGCGAAGAGCTGTGGCGCTTCCACACGATCCAACGCCCACAAGAAGGTGAGGCCGATACCTGGAACGGCATCCCGTGGGAGGCCCGCTGGCACGTCGGCGCCTGGATGATGCCCACCTATGATCCCGAACTGAACCTGTTGTATTTCGGCACCTCGGTCACTGGCCCGGCGCCCAAGTTCCTGCTCGGCGGCAACGACAACACCTTCCTGTACCACAACTCCACGCTGGCGATAAATCCGGACGATGGCAGTCTGGTCTGGCACTACCAGCACCTCGTGGACCATTGGGACCTCGACCATCCCTTCGAACGTCTCATCGTGGATACCGCCGTGACGCCGGACCCCGCCGAGGTCAGCTGGATCGCGCCGGACATCGAAGCGGACAAGGTCTATAAAGTGTTGACCGGTATCCCCGGCAAGACCGGCGTGGTCTATACCATCGACCGTGAAACCGGCAAGTTCCTGTGGGCGCGGCCCACGGTGCACCAGAACGTGCTGCAGTCCATCGATGGCGCGACCGGCATCGCTACCGTGAATCCCGAAGCGCTGTTCCATGCCGAGGGTGACGAGCGTGACATCTGCCCCTCGACCAGCGGCGGCAAGAACTGGTGGGCAGGTGCTTACAGCCCGCTGACAAATGCCATGTACTATGGTCTGCAGAACACCTGCATGCACCTCACCGTGATCATCAGCGAGCCCGACTCCGAGGGCCCGCCCTACGGCTGGACCGGCCAGGAAGCGCTGGCACCGGGCCGCGCCAATATCGGTACCTTCTTTGGCATTTCGGCCGAAACCGGCAAGACCCTGTGGACCCACGAAACGCCCGGCACGGCGCTGAGCATGGTGACCACCGGGGGCGGGCTGGTGTTCGGCGGCGACCTGGAAGGCAACTTCCGCGCCTTCGACCAGGTAACGGGCGCCGTGTTGTGGGAAACCAATCTTGGCTCCACCGTCACCGGCTACCCGGTGAGCTTTGGCGTCGATGGCCGCCAGTACATCGCCGTGGGTACGGGGTCCTCGGTGACGACCTCGGGCCACCGGCGCTACCTGCCGGACCTGAAGGCCGGTTCGGAAAACCGGCTGTTCGTATTTGCCTTGCCGGAATAAGGCCGGATCGCTTGAACCCATGCGCCGTGCTTCATATCATCGGGGCAGGCGAGGATTGCATTCACTTGACAGTAAACAGAGACAACAAGGGGGAAAACAGATGAGTTTCGTGACCAAAGTGGCGTCGCTGGCGTCGTACGACAAAGGCTCAATCGAAGTCAACGACGACCTTAAGCACTACGCCTTTTCCAACATCTTCGAAGTGGCCAGCAAGTCGAAGCCCTATGAGCGGGTGATGGTGGCCTCCAACCTCGAGTACTGCGCCGAGGCCGTGCGTGCCGAAGGCACCTCGCTCTGGTACACCGCGCCCCATGACGAGTTTGCCATCGTGATGGATGGTGAAATCGAGTTTACCTTCTTCCAGCTTACAGACGCCGAGCAGCCCAAACACAAGGCTGGCGCAGCGCGACTTGCGGCGGATCCCAAAGGCAAGCGCATGGGCCGCATCATCGCCCGTCGCGGCCATGAAGTTCTGCTGCCAAAAGGCTCGGCCTACCAGTTCAAAGCAGCAAAGCCTTCGGTGGCCATCATCCAGACCTCGGCGGGCCCCGAAAGCGTCGAGAAGTGGTCGGAAATCTGCGTGCTGAAATAATCTGCACTCCGCCCCCAACAACATTGAACAGTTTGCACAGCGAGGTTTACCCATGAACGCAGCAATCGAGAACGTCAAAGTCATCGCCTCCGAGCCCGATCCCGTGCTTGGCTACCGCAAGTTCCAGTTCGGCAGTTTCACCTTCGAGCGCGACATGTATTTCGTGCACGTGGGCTGGCCCAAGGGCAAACATACGGTCGAGGTGGATCGTTTCCTGCGCGCCATGGTGCGTGACATCGGCTGGGGCTTCTTCTACGGCTGGATCTTTTTCGACGACGTTTTCGGTACGCAGAACCATTACGGCACCGTCGACATCTTCGCCGGCACCTACAGCAAGGGCCACCGTGACACCGGCGTGGATTTCCTCGAAACCTTCAACACCGACGACGTGCGTCAGGCCTTCGAGACCATCTCGGTGAACTGGATCAACGAAGGCTACGACCCGCTGCGTGCACCGATGGAAACCGGTTCGCCCCTTGGCGCCAAGACCAGGGATGCTTCCGGCCCCCTCATCCGCGGTTTTGAACCTGCCCGCCGCATGATGGGCCTGCCCGGTGACGTGTCGCCGCGCTCCGACGCCAGCGGCCATCCCATCAACCGCGCCTTCGCCGACATGAAGTTCGACACGCCGACGATCGAAGCCGAACCCGGTTTCGAAGGCCAGATCCACGCCTTCAACCTGTACGACCACATCGCGCGGGCCGACGTCACCTGGAACCCGTCGTTCACCTCCATCACGAAAGCCTGTATCTGCTGCGTGACCAGTGAAGAACACATGCTGCCGGTAATCCACGGCAACGACCGCAACGAGTGGTTCATCCAGCTATCAGACGAGATCCACTGGAACATCCAGGACAAGAACACGGGCAACCCGCGTGGCCGCATCGTGATGAAGTCCGGCGACGTCTGCGCCATGCCGGCCGATATCCGTCACCAGGGTTTCTCGCCGAAGCGCTCGATGCTGATGGTGCTGGAGAACGGTACGCCGGGTCTTGAAGAAAAGTACGCCAAGGGCGAGCTGGAGCCGTTCCCGATTACGGCGTCGCGCTGGTAACAGGCACAACGCTGACCGAAAGAGGGGCGGGCCAGGTGCCCGCCCTTCTTGTTTGTCCAGAACCCGTTACATCTGCCAATCGTCATCCCAACTGCGAGCATTCCATGACCCAGCCCAACTACCAGACCAGGCTCTTCATCAACAACGAATTCGTCGATGCCCTCGACGGCGCCACCTTCGACGTCTTCAATCCCTACGACAACTCACTGCTCTGCAAAGTCAGCGAAGCCAAGCACGCCGATATCGATCGCGCTGTGGCTGCCGCGCGCGCCGCATTCCCCAAGTGGGCCGCGATGTCGCCCTCCGACCGTGGCGTCCTGATCGGCAAGCTGGCCGACGCCATCGAAAAGGACCGTGACAACCTCGCCCTGATCGAAACGCTCGACACCGGCCATCCCATTCGCGACACGCGCAACCTCGACGTCATGCGCACGGTTGCCACGTTCCGCTACTTTGCCGGCATGGCCGACAAGAATGAAGGCGTCGTGATTCCCGTGGATACCGGTTTCCTCAACTACGTCACACGCGTTCCTGTCGGTGTAGTAGGGCAGGTGGTGCCCTGGAACTTCCCGCTGATGTTCACCAGCTGGAAGCTCGGCCCCGCGCTGGCTGCCGGCAACTGCGTCGTCATGAAGCAGGCTGAACTCACGCCACTTTCCACGCTGCGCATCGCCGAACTGGCGCGTGATGTCGGCTTCCCACCCGGCGTCATCAACGTGGTGCCTGGCTATGGCCACATCGCTGGACAGTATCTGGCCGAGCACATGGGCGTGGACAAGCTGTCCTTCACAGGCTCCACCATGACCGGTCGCAAGATCGTGCAGGCCTCGGCGGGCAACCTCAAGCGCATCCAGCTGGAGCTGGGCGGCAAGGGCGCCAACATCGTATTTGAAGACGCTGATCTTACAGCTGCCGTGAATGGCTCCGCGTTCGCCATCTTCCACAACCAGGGTCAGGCCTGCATCGCCGGTTCGCGCCTGATGCTGCACGAGAAGATTGCCGATGAATTCCTCGAGCGCTTCCTGAAACTGGCCGGCTCCATCCGCCTCGGCAATCCGCTGGATCCGAATACCGAGATGGGCCCGCTGACGTCGAAGCTGCATCAGGAGCGCGTGCTGAACTACTGCAATGTCGCGCGCGAGCAGGGCGGTGAGATCCTGCTCGGTGGCAAGACCCCTGACAAGGCAGAGCTGCAGAAAGGCTGCTTCGTGGAGCCAACTGTGGTGCGCGTCAAGGGCAGCAACGACCGTATCTGTCAGGAGGAAGTGTTCGGGCCCTTCGTGGCAGTATCCACGTTCAAGGACGATGCGGAAGTGATGGCCGATGCCAACAACAGCATCTACGGCCTCGGTGGCGGACTTTGGACCAACAACCTCAAGCGCGCGCATGTAATGGCACGTCATATGGAAGCCGGCATGGTGTGGATCAACTGCTACAAGCGCTTTCATCCCGGCTCGCCGTTTGGTGGCATCAAGGATTCCGGCTATGGCCGCGAGATGGGACATTTCGCCATGCACGAATACACGGAACCCAAGTCCGTGTGGGTCAACGTCGATGCGCAGTTGCCCGTGTTCTACCAGCGCTGAGTGCTGATGCTGGCGGCGCGGGGCTTCGGCCTTGCGCTGGTCGCCGCGCCGCTTCAGCCGCTTGCGTGCCAACCTGGCACCAGTATTTCTGGTGGGTGCAGCATTCGTTGCTGCTGCTGGCCTCTCAGTAGTCCACGCCCTTGCGCGCCTTGGAGCCTTGTTCATAGGCATGTTTGAGGTTCTTCACTTCACTCACCGTGTCGGCAATTTCGCGCAGCGCAGTGCCGCCGCCGCGTCCGGTGACGACGACGCTGAGCCCGGGGCTGCGCTGCTGCAGGGCAGCCAGTACGCGGGCTTCGTCCAGAAAGCGGAACGACAGCATGTACGTCAATTCATCGAGCAACAGCAGGTCGAGTTCGGGGTCCTGCAACAGGCGTTCGGCTTCGGCCCAGGTGCGTTCTGCAGCGGCCTGGTCGCCGGCGAAGTTCTGGCTGTCCCAGGTGAAGCCAGTACCCATCTGGTAAAACGGTATGTCCGGAAAGGACTCGCGCAGCAGCAACTCTTCGCCGGAAGGCTGGGTGCCCTTGATGAACTGCACGACAGCAACCCGCTGCCCCCAACCCAGCGCACGAAATACCATGCCGAACCCGGAGGTAGTCTTGGCCTTGCCTTCGCCGGTGAGCAGGACCATGACGCTGCGTTCCTGGTCGGCACGGGCGATACCGGCGTCGACGGCCGCCTTCTGGAGCTGCATGGCACGGTCGTAGCGGGACTGCGTCATATGGGCATGGACTCTTCTGTGGTTATTTCAGGGGGCGGTGGCGGAATGTCATCCGGGGTTTCGAGACTGAGCCGGCCCAGTTTGCCGCTGCGCAAATCGTTGAGTACGACTTCGCCGGCCTTGGTGAAGTCGACGCCTCCGCGCACCAGGCAACCCCGGCTGCGGCCAATCTGCTCCAGCAAGTCGACCGGTTCGCCTTCGCTGGGCAGTTGGTAGCGCTCACGCAGCACGGCGGGATAGCGTTGCTGGAGGAAGGTGACAGCCGCCAGGCCAACGTCCCCGAGTTCGATCGCCGTGTTGCGGATGGCGCCGCTGATGGCGAGCCGATAGGCGGCAGGCTGATCGTCCAGCTTGGGCCATAGAATGCCTGGGGTGTCGAACAGGACGAGATTGTCGGTCAGGCGGATTTCCTGGCGTGCCTTGGTGACGGCGGGCTCGTTACCCACCTTGGCGATCTTGCGCTGTGCCAGCAGGTTGATGAGCGTCGACTTGCCCACGTTGGGAATGCCCACGATCATGATGCGGTTGGGGCGTGATGCCACTGGCCGCATGCGTGGGGCGAGGCGGGCGAGGATCTGGCGCTGCGCCAGCTCGTCCTCCTTGTCGAACAGCATGCAATGGAGCCCCAGAGCCTGGTAGTGGGCCATCCACAAGGTGGATACAGCAGGGTCCGCAAGGTCGGCCTTGTTCATGATTCTTAGTCGAGGTTTATCTCCTATTATTTTGTTTAACATAGGATTTTCGCTCGAATATGGGAGGCGCGCATCGACGATTTCGAGCACGGCGTCGACTTGCAGCAAGGCCTGTGTGATATCCTTGCGCGCCTTGTGCATGTGGCCTGGGTACCATCCGATGGTCATGTTAAGTTCAGCTCCGGTACAGTACGGCCGGCTATTGTAGTGCACAGGGCAGATTTGCCCCGGGTCTTTTTCCACAGCAGGATCGCTGTCGGTAATATCGGCACCGGGCGCTGCGTCCTGCTACTGGAGAAATTTGTTTCGTGACCATCGCCGATCGCATCAGAACCAAGGTGAACCTTGCCTTGCAGCCTGCCCATGTAGAACTGCTCAATGAGAGCCATCTGCACGCCGGCCCAGCCACTGACTCCCATTTCAAGCTGGTGGTGGTGGCAGAGGCGTTTAATGGTCTGGGACGTGTGAAGCGCCATCAGGCGGTTTACCGGGTCTTGCAGGATGAGTTGCAGTCCGGTGGGCAGGGTGGCAGCGTACATGCTCTGGCGCTGCATTTGCACACGCCGGAAGAGTGGAGTGCCGTGGCTGTTCCAGCCTCGCCGCTCTGCGCCGGCCAGCACAAGCACTGATCTATAAAGGCTGGCATTATGGCAAGTACTTCGATTAAGCAGGCACAAGAGCAGGTGGCCCGCCGCCGGGGGGGCTTGGTCTTCGCCTTGCTGCTGTGCGGCATGTTCGCGGCAGCCTACCACCCCGCAAGCCGCCAGGCGCTGCGCTTTGGTCCTCCCGAGGTTCCCGGCTTCGACAGCAGCGAACTGGAGGATGCGCGTCTGGTGCTGATCCCCGATTTCGCGTCCGTGCTGGACCCCGCCGAGCGCAAGCAGATGTTCTTCGATTTCCTTCAGCCCTATGTGGATGCGCAGAATGACAAGGTCAGCCGACAGCGCGAGCGCCTCCAGAGCCTGATCACTCGTGTGGAGCAAGGCTGGACCCTGGCGCGGCGCGACCGCGCCTTCATCATGGCGCTGGCAGCTGAATACGAAGTGCAGGGCGATAATCAGACCGAGCTGGATTTCCTGGAGCGCCTGCTGCCCCGCGTGGATGTGATACCACCCTCGCTGGTGCTGGCCCAGGCCGCCACGGAATCGGGCTGGGGTTCGTCGCGCTTTGCCAAGGAGGCCTACAACTTCTTTGGCCAATGGTGCTATGTGGAGGGCTGCGGGCTGGTGCCAAGCCGGCGCCGTTCCAGCGCCAGCCACGAAGTAAAGTCCTTCAGCAGCATAGAAGAAGCAGTCAATGCCTACTTCATCAACCTCAATACCTTCCCGAGCTATGTGGACCTGCGCCTGATCCGCGAGGAGCTGCGGCAAAGTTCGCGGGTAATCGACGGCATCTCACTGAGCGAGGGCCTGGACAGCTACTCCGAACGGGGCGAAGCGTATGTCCGCGACATCCAGTCACTGATCCATCACAACGAATTGCTGGAACTCGATGCTGAGGTCAGTAATCCGGTCGCTGTGGATTGAGGAAAGGAACGGCGAACCAGTAATAGCGTCCTTCCGGACCTGGCGCCGTGCAGTTGTAGCGGAAACGTCTGGCGTTGTTCACCACCTGCGTATTTGCGCGATAACGACCGCTCTCGCCCACCTTCTCGATCTGCATCGGCTGGTTGTTGTTGAAGCAATTCAGGGCATCCAGGCGGTAATCGCCGCTGAACTGCAGTTCAACTGAGGGGGAAACGTCTCCCGTTACCAACGATTGCGGCGCCACGATGGCGACATTGAAGGCCAGGCTCTGCACTTTGGTCGGGAAGGTATTCATCGAGGCGTAGATTCCCGAAAATGGAAAGCGCGGCAGCGCGGTGAAATCCGAGCTGGCATTGAATGGCCCGGAATGCTGGCCGATGCCGACATAGCCGAGTTCGCGCACCAAAGCCTGGATGGCGTTGTCATACTCGCCGTAGGGATACGCAAGCAGTTTGTGGCTTTGTCCCGTTTCCGCGAGAATCTTTGCCTCGGCATCCTCGATCTCGCGGCGTACCCAGGCCAGCCAGTCGGCCTCGCTTTGTCCTTCTGCACGATCGACCAGATAAGGGTGCGTCACCGTGTGGTTGGCCAGTGTGGCACCGTGTTCTCCCATCTCGCGCAGTTGCTCCCAACTGGCGTAGAGCTTGCCATTGCTGGTAACAAGGCCTGCGGTGACGAACACCGTAAAGGGATAGTCAAACTCCTGCAGCAGCGGAAACGCCGCTTCATGGACCGAGAGATAACCATCGTCGAAGCTGATGACCGCGCTGCGTTCGGGCAGGACGGTTCCCTGTTGCAGCGCAGCAATGACGTCTTCCAGTCGCAGTACGGTGAAGCCTTCGTCCTTCAGGTACTGCAGGTGCACACGCAGGTCTGCGGTGCTGATGCTGGTGACGGGCGGTGTAGCGCTGCTGACGTGGTGATATTGCAGGATGACGGCCTGGGCTTCGTCCTGGGCGAGTGCCATGGCCGGCAGCAGGCAGCAGGCCAGCAGGGTGCGAAGCAGGGTTTGGCAAACGGGATATGAGGTCATGGAGCGGTCTTCTCCTGGATCGGCAGAGGCAGATCAGCCGGTTTGGGCAGACTGGGCCGATGAACCGGGCCATTCCCGGCTTTTGGCAAAGCGCGCCTGCGCCCATTATACTGACGCCCCTTTCATCCGCCAGCCAGCCGCCCACGCCATGTCAGCCAGCCAGCCTTCAGTGGCATCAGAACAACAGGAATTGCCGCAAGCTGCTGCAGTCGATCCACGCAAAGCCTCCTTCCAGCTGAATCGTCTGCAGAAGAGTCTGCGCGGCGACGTAGGGCGCGCCATTGCCGATTTCAACATGATCCAGGATGGTGACTTCGTTATGGTTTGCCTGTCCGGCGGCAAGGACAGTTACGCCATGCTGGACCTCTTGCTTAGCCTGCAGAAGCACGCGCCAATCAACTTCCGTATCAAGGCAGTGAACCTCGACCAGAAGCAGCCAGGCTTTCCCGGGGACGTGCTGCCGCGCTATCTCGACGCGATCGGCGTGGACTACCACGTCATCGAAAGAGACACCTATTCCGTCGTCAAGGAAAAGACCGAGCCCGGCAAGACCTATTGTGGACTGTGCTCGCGTTTGCGTCGTGGCAACCTGTATGCCTATGCCGAACAGATCGGAGCGACCAAGATCGCACTGGGCCATCACCGCAACGACATCATGGAGACGCTGTTCCTCAACATGTTCTTCGGCGGCCAGCTCAAGGCCATGCCGCCCAAGCTGCTCAGTGACGATCGCAAGCACATCGTGATCCGCCCGCTGGCCTACTGCAAGGAGAAGGATCTGGAGAAGTACGCGCGGATCAAGGATTTTCCGATCATTCCCTGCAATCTTTGTGGCACGCAGGAAAACATGCAGCGCCAGGAGATCAAACAGATGCTGAACGGCTGGGAAAAGCAGTATCCGGGTCGTCTCGATGTCCTGTTCAAGAGCATCCTGAATGTGGCGCCCTCGCAACTCGGCGACACCGGACTTTTCGACTTCAAGGGCCTGGAACAGTTACGCGCAGCACCTGCAGGCACTGCTTTGTTCGAACGCATAGATGCGGTGAACCTCGAATAATGCGCATTCCCCATACGGCACTGGCAGAGGATACCCTGCGCAACCTGATCGAGGAGTTCGTCACGCGCGAGGGCACCGATTACGGTGAGCGTTTATTCTCCTTGGCGGATAAAGTGGTACATGTTCGGCGCCAGTTGGACAAGGGCAGCGTAGTGATCGTGTTCGATCCGCACACGGAAAGTTGTCACATCATGCCGATCGAAACTGCAACGGCGAATATGGCCGACGATGCCGGCCCTGCGTCTGCAACAGGAGAGAACGACTGTGACTGAACGGCAAGCAGAATCCGTTGAGCATGTGCTGGACGCCAGTGGTCTCAGTTGCCCGGAGCCCGTCATGCTGCTGCACAAGAAAATGCGCGAGCTTGCGCCCGGAGAGTTGCTGCTGGTGCTGGCAACGGATCCGTCTACTTCACGTGATATTCCAAAGTTCTGCACCTTCCTTGGCCATGAACTGCTGAGTGCCACTACAGTCGACCAGGCCTATCGTTACAGCATCCGCAAGAAGGCGGACTGAGCATGGCGGCCCGGTGCTGACGATCCTCGCTGACGAGAACATTGCGCTTGTGCATGAGGCCTTTGCTGCCCTCGGCACGCTGCGTACCGCACCAGGACGCGCTATCACGCCTGTGCTGCTGGATGACGTGGACATACTTCTGGTGCGCTCCATCACGCGCGTCGATGCCACCTTGCTCAGTGGGTCACGCTGTCGCTTCGTGGGCACCGCCACCAGTGGCACGGATCACGTGGATCAGGCCTGGCTGAAGGAGCAGGGGATTGCGTTCACGGATGCCCATGGCAGCAATGCCGAGGGCGTTGTGGATTATGTCCTGGCAGCGCTGGCGTTGCTGGCTGGCCGTAACGACTCTGACTGGCAGGCGCGGAGTTGCGGAATCATCGGCTGTGGTGCGGTCGGCCACCGACTGGCGGAACGGGTTCTGGCGCTGGGCATGAAGGTGCATGTATATGACCCTTTCCTTGATATGTCGCATCCACTGGCAGCCTGCTTTTCATCGCTGGATGTCGTGCTACAGCAGGACATCGTCAGCCTGCACACACCGCTGACGTATTCCGGCCCCTGGCCTACTTTCCATATGCTGGATGCCGAGCGACTGGCCTTGCTGCAACCGGATGCCATTCTCATCAATGCCGCCCGTGGAGCCGTGCTTGATACCCCTGCGTTGCTGGAGCGCATGGCGCAGGCCCCGTTGCTGCGCGTGGTGCTGGACGCATGGGAAGGGGAGCCAGCCGTGGATCGTGAACTGCTGGCCAGAGTGGCAATCGGCACGCCGCATATCGCCGGTTACAGCCGTCTTGGCAAGCTGCGCGGCACTCTGCAGTTGCGCGCGGCCTTGTACCGCCATCTTGCACTAGCTGCCCCTGGGCCTCTATACACCGAGGAGGTCTTTACCATGGATTTGCAGCAGACTCATTCGGAAACTGTGGCTGCGCTGCTACGGCGTTGCATTCTTGGCGCTTACGATCTCACGCGCGACCATGCCGACATGCAAGCCATGCTGAATGTATCGGCGGGCCAGGCCGCCCTGGATTTCGATCGCTTGCGCAAGTGCTACCCGGAGCGTGCCGAGTTTCGCCAGTTCACCGTAAGCTGTGCAGGCCTGCACGACAGTGCAATACAGGCACTGAAGGCTGCTGGCTTCAATTTGGCGTGATGCGAGAGGCGCAGGTCGCGCCGGAGCAGCGCGACCTGATGCTTCTTGTTACTGGCTGTATTGGGAGAGGAAGCGCTCGAGGCGCTGCATCGCGTCTGCCAGGGTATCCGTACGCGGCAGGAACACGATGCGGAAATGGTTCATGTCGCTGATATTGAAACCGCTGCCCTTGACCAGCAACACTTTCTCCTGCAGCAGGAAATCCAGCACAAAGCGATCATCACTGACGATGTTGTACTTCTTGGGATCGAGCCTGGGGAACAGGTAGATTGCGCCCTTGGGTTTTACGCAGCTGACGCCGGGAATAGAGGTAAGCATGTTCCAGGCCAGGTCACGCTGGTCACGCAGACGGCCGCCAGGGACGATGAGTTCGTTGATGCTCTGGTAGCCGCCAAGTGCCGTTTGTACAGCCATCTGTGCCGGTACGTTGGCGCACAAACGCATGTTGGACAGGATCTCCAGGCCCTCGATGTAGTCGGCAGCTTTCGCCTTGTTGCCACTCAACACCATCCAGCCGGAACGGAAACCTGCCAGACGGTAGTTCTTGGACAGCCCGTTGAAGGAGATGGTCAGAATGTCATCCGAAAGACGGGCCAGCGGTATGTGCACTGCGCCGTCGTACAGGATCTTGTCGTAGATCTCGTCGGCATAGATGATCAGGTTGTGCTGGCGCGCAACCTCCACGATCTGTTTCAGCAGTTCTTCGCTGTAGACGGCACCCGTGGGGTTGTTCGGGTTGATCACCACAATGGCCTTGGTGTTGCGCGTGATCTTGCTCTTGATATCGTCGATGTCCGGATACCAGTCGGCCTGCTCGTCGCAGAGATAATGCACGGCCTTGCCGCCAGCCAGAGTCACGGCGGCAGTCCACAGCGGATAGTCCGGTGCCGGCACCAGGACTTCGTCGCCATTGTTCAGCAGGGCCTGCATGGCCATCACGATGAGCTCGCTGACGCCATTACCCAAGTAGATGTCGTTGATGGTGACGCCACGGATGCCAAGGCGCTGGGTTTCCTGCATCACGGCCTTGCGTGCGCTGAACAGTCCCTTGGAATCCGAGTAGCCCTGCGATTCGGGCAGGTTGATGATGACGTCGCGCAGGATTTCTTCGGGAGCCTCGAAGCCGAAAGCACCAGGATTGCCGATATTGAGCTTGAGGATGCGGTGGCCTTCCTCTTCCAGACGCTTGGCCTGTTGCAAGGCCGGGCCACGGATTTCGTAGCACACATGGCGAAGCTTTTCGGATTGCTTGATGTTCATGAACCTTGACTCGCTTTTGGTCAATCTGCCGCAGGAACAGCCTGTTCGTGCGCTGTGATAGCATGCTTGGAGGCTGCGCATTGTACAGAAA
>JBIIWP010000098.1:0-12432 GCA_044338855.1 Pseudohongiellaceae bacterium
AAAAGGCCTATGATTCGGCCTTCCGCAAGCTGTCCACGCCCAAGCTCAATCAGTTGCTGGAGCGTATCCAGATCGGCCACCAGCCACCGCTGGTCCAGGGTCGCCGCATCAAGTTGCGCTATGCCCACATCGGTGGCCACAACCCGCCCATCATCGTCATTCACGGCAAGCAGACCGACAAGCTGGTGGACAGCTACGTGCGCTTTCTGGAAAAGAACTTCCGCAAGTTGTTGCGCATGGAAGGTACGCCAATCCGTATCGAACTGCGCAATGACGAGAACCCCTTCACCAAGGGCGAGGAAGACATGGATTACCGTCAGGTGGCGCGCAAGCGCCGCATCCTCAAGAACCGCGAATACCTGAGAAACTCGCGCAAGCCGTAAATCGCTGTTGAGCGTCGGGGCCGGGCGAACGCTGCCGCAGTTGGCAGCGTACCGGTGGCGTATGGTTCAGCCGGTGTAGTGTTCCAGCAGCATGGCCTGCGCCGAACGCGGCTTGCTGTTGCCGGGCGTGCTGCGCTTGTAGCTGCCATCCTGCTGCAGGATCCAGCTCTGCGTGTTGTCCGCGAGGTAGTTCAGCAGCCCATCCTTGAGCACCTTCTTCTTGATGCGGCCATCCTCGATGGGAAAGCAGGTTTCCACGCGACGGAAGAAATTGCGGTCCATCCAGTCGGCGCTGGCGCAGTAGAGCTCGTAGTCGCCATTGTTGTGGAAGTAGTAGATACGGGAATGTTCCAGGAAGCGGCCGATGATGGAACGCACGTGGATGTTTTCCGATACACCCTTGACGCCGGGCCTCAGGCAGCAGATGCCGCGTACGATAAGGTCCACACGCACGCCGGCCTGCGAGGCGCGATACAGTGCCTCGATGATGCTCGGCTCCACCAGTGAATTGATCTTGATAATGATGCGTGCCGGCTTGCCCTTGAGCGCGAACGCGATCTCGCGGTTGATCATCTCCAGCATGCTCTTGTGCAGGGTGAACGGCGCCTGCAGCAGCTTCTTCATCTTGCCGGGTTTGCCCATCGCGGTGAGCTGCTGGAACAACTTCTGCACATCCTCGCTCAGCGCCGTATCACTGGTAAGCAGGCTGTAGTCGGTGTACTGGCGTGCAGTGCCGGCGTGATAGTTGCCCGTGCCCATGTGCACGTAGCGCTTCAGCAGCTTGCCTTCGCGGCGCACGATCAACAGCATCTTGGCGTGGGTCTTGTGGCCCACCACGCCATAGGAAACGTGCGCGCCGGCTTCCTGCAGTTCGGTGGCGATGTCGATGTTCTCTTCTTCGTCGAAGCGCGCGCGCAACTCGATCACTACCGTCACTTCCTTGCCGTTGTGGGCGGCCTTGATGAGGGCGTCCACCACGCTGGAATCGTTGCCGGTGCGATACAGGGTTTGCTTGATCACGAGCACGTCCGGGTCTGCCGACGCCTGGCGCAACAGGTCCACGACCACGTTGAAGGACTGGAAGGGATGGTGCAAGGCGATGTCGCCTTTCTTGATGGCTTCGAAAAAATCCTGTGAGCGATGCAAACGATTGGGCATTACCGGGACAAAAGGCGGATATTTCAGCTCGGGTTCTTCGATTTCGCTGCGGATTGCCATGAGGCGGTGCAGGTTGACCGGGCCGTTCACCTGGTACACATCGGTACTGTGCAGCTCGAATTTCTGCAGCAGGAAATCGATCATCTCCTGCGGACAGTCGTCCTGGACTTCCAGGCGAACTGCGCGGGCGAAGCGGCGCGTGGTGAGCTTGCCTTCGATGGCCTGCATCAGGTCGTTGGCTTCTTCCTCCTGTACCGTGATATCGGCGTTGCGCGTCACGCGGAACTGGTAGCAGCCCTTCACCTTCATGCCCGGGAACAAGTCAGCCGCGTGCTTGAAGATGATCGAGGAAAGCAGCACAAAATCGTAGTCATGGCTGGAGTTCGAGCTGGACGATGGCAGGCGCACGATGCGGGGCAGGGCGCGCGGTGCCTGTACGATGGCGATACCGGAGTTGCGCCCGAAGGCATCCTTGCCCTCCAGCTGGATGATGAAGTTCAGGCTCTTGTTCAGTACCTGCGGGAATGGATGCGCCGGATCCAGTGCCACGGGGCTGATGATGGGCAACAGTTCGCGGTGGAAATAGCTCTTGATCCAGGCTGCCTGACGGGTGTTCCAGTCCTTGCTCAGCATGATGTGGATGCCGTGGTTGCGCAGTTCCGGCAGCAGCTGGTCGTTCAGCAGCAGGTACTGTTCTCTTACCAATTCGTGCGCAGCGACGCTGATCTTGTGCAGCTGCTCGATGGGGCTCAGGTTGTCGGCACTGGTGCTGCCTCCCCCGAAGGCCGCCTGTTGTTTCAGGCCTGCCACGCGGATCTCGAAGAACTCGTCGAGGTTGGAGCTGGCGATGCACAGGAACATCAGCCGCTCCAGCAGCGGAACGCTGTTGTCCCGCGCCTGCGACTGCACCCGGCGGTTGAACTCCAGCAGGCTCAGTTCCCGGTTCAGGTAGAACTCGGGACTGCGCAGATTGATTGGGTGGCTCTCAGTCATCTTGTTTGAGGGTGGGGTTGCTGATGATGAGGAGGTAACCGTCATGTTTTCGTGGCTTCTCGATGGCAACAGCACGCAGGCTTGCCTTGTAAAGTTTGCGACAGCGGCGAGCCAGACGCAGGAATGGCGATCGACCCGGGTCGGCAATCACGATCTTCGGCACGCCGGCATCGAGCGCGTTCTTGATGAGCTGGTGCAGGGGCTCCACCAGTTCATCCCAGAAACAGATGTCGGCACCCAGCACCAGATCCTGTTGTGCGAGCAGGGCCGGCTTCAGGTCCTCGTAACGGCTGACCTTGGTCTTGATCTTGATGTCGTTGGCTTCCGCATGCAGCTGCAACAGCGGGAACACGTTGGCATCGGCATCGGTCGCAAGCACCTTGGACCTGAAGTTTTTTGCGCAGTACATGCCCAGCAAACCCCAGCCACAACCGATTTCCAGGATGCTGCTGCGTGGCGCCGGTACGTTGGCATCCAGCCAGTCCATGATGAAGTAACTGGAGTACCAGACCTTGTCGCCGTGGATCTCGGGGTAACCCGCCTTCGCCTGGAGCTTTTTTACCTTGGGGTGGTTCTTCGGGTAGATGACCAGGTCGCGGACGCTCTGTACTGCGCTCTTGTTGCCTGGTTTGCTCTTGACTGCCTTGCTCTTGACTGCACTCGTCTTCGCCATGGAATGATACGGTCTCGAAAGTGTTGGAATAAAAAGATCGGGTTAAGGCGCAGGCGATCCCGGGGGGGCGTCGGCACCGGGTTCCGTATCCGGCGACACACTCTGCACGATACTGTCGATGCTGCCCTGGGCCAAACGCGTGCGGATTGTAGCACCGCTGTTTACTTGCTCATACGAGCTCACGATGCTGCCGTCGGCCGTGCTGGTGATGGAGTAGCCGCGGGCGAGGGTGGCCAGCGGACTGACCATGTGCAGGGCATGGACCAGTCCTTGCAGAGAGGCTTGCAACTGCTGCAAACGACTGCGCCAGCCGCGCATCAATCGATGCTCTGAAGTCCCCAGCCGCTGCCGCAGCAACGCCAGCTGCCGGTCCGGCGCATGCGTCGCCACGCGCTGGCGCAGCAGGTGCACACGGCTGCGTTGGTGCTGCAGCAGGTTGTGCAGGCCGCGGCGCAGGCGTGCTTCCAGTTCATCCAGACGTTGTGCCTGTTCCTGCAAGCGGCGCCCCGGATGCTGCAGGCGCTTGCCGGCGCGCAGCAACTGCTGGCGCAGGCCGTTAAGGCGCTGGCGCAGCAGGAACTCGAGTTGCGTGGCGAGGCGATGCAGGCGCTGGCGCCAGGCATCCTGGTGGGGGCTCAGCAATTCGGCCGCGGCAGACGGGGTAGGGGCACGCACATCCGCCACGAATTCGGCAATGGTGAAGTCCACCTCGTGGCCGATGGCCGCGACCACCGGCAGCGCCGAGGCATGGATGGCGCGCGCCAGGGTTTCATCGTTGAAACTCCACAGGTCCTCAAGTGAACCACCGCCGCGCGTCAGCAGGATCAGGTCGGCATCGCTGAGGCAGCCCTGGCGGCGATTCGCCAAGTTCAGTGCCGCGATTATCTCGCCGGCTGCCTGCTGACCCTGGACCGACACCGGGATGATGGTCACGGGCAACGCAGGAAAGCGTCGTTTCAGAACGCTGAGAACGTCGTGAATGGCCGCACCGGTGGGTGAGGTGATTACCACCAGATGGTGCGGCAGCACGGGCAAGGGCCGCTTGCGTGCCGCATCAAACAGACCTTCGGCTTGCAGCCGTGCCTGCAACTGTTCAAAGGCCTTGCGCAGCGCACCGGCTCCGGTTTCCTCCATCTGGTCGAGGATAAGCTGGTAGTCACCGCGGCCTTCGTAGAGGCTCAGGCGGCCTTTTACCAGCACGCGCATGCCGTCCTTCGGTTTTACCCGCACGAACATGTTGCGGTTGCGGAACATGGCACAACGCACCTGGGCGCCGGCGTCCTTGAGTGTAAGGTACCAATGCCCGGACGCCGGGCAGGCAAAGTTGGAAATCTCTCCTTCCACCAGGACGGAGGGAAAGTGGTCTTCCAGCAGCCCCTTGGCGAGGCGGTTGAGTTGCGACACCGAATAGACGGCAGCGTCCTGCGTAGAGGTATTTCGATTCATGGGTGGATCATAAATGAAATGGCGCTATCCTTGCCTTATTCCGTTAACCAGGATGGTCTTTCACATGAAACATTTCGTACTGGCAACTATCGCACTGAGCCTGCTGCCGCTGAGCGTGGCCGCCGCCGATACGGACCCCGGCTGCAACCAGTTGGGCCGGGAAGTGGCCCTGCGGGCGGCCGAGCAGATGCAGTCAGGCCTTGATGCTGCGGCCCGCAGCGAACTGGCCGCCATCGCAGAGGCAGTGTGCCGCGAATTCACCGTGCCGATGGCGACCGGACCTGCAGTGAGCGGAGAGGCTGAGGCTCCGGATGCCGAGCCGCCTGCGGAGCGCGGAGGTTTGTTTGATCTGCAACTGATCCCGCCCGAAGATCGCGTGCGTCGCCCAGGCCTGAAGCGTCCCTGATAGTCCTGATGAGTGCTCCCTTGAGTGCACTGCACAGTGCGTAATTGCGGTTCGGGCAGGGGTAGAAATGGCTGGTCGAATCGACCCGCGCTGGCCTATAATGCGCCGATTTCCCGAAACATGGGTCTGGTTGGTTTCAGGTAATCACTATGCTGCGAGTTGTAGAAGAAGCCCTTACGTTTGATGACGTCCTGCTGGTCCCGGCGCACTCCAATGTGCTGCCAAATACGGTCGACCTCAAGACGCGCCTGACCCGCAGCATCACGCTGAACATTCCGCTGATCTCGTCCGCGATGGACACCGTTACCGAGTCCCGCCTGGCCATCGCCATGGCTCAGGAAGGTGGTATCGGTATCATCCACAAGAGCATGAGCATCGAGGAGCAGGCCCGCGAGGTCCGCGCCGTCAAGAAATACGAAAGCGGCGTTGTCGCCGATCCCATCTGCATCACCCCGGACACCACTGTGCGCACCCTGCTGGCCTTGACCCGCGAGCACAACATTTCCGGCCTGCCCGTGGTAAAGGAAAAGAATTCGCGCGAGCTCATCGGCATCGTCACCTCGCGTGACGTGCGCTTCGAGAACAACCTCAACGCCCCGGTCGAGCGCATCATGACGCCGAAGGAGCGTCTCGTCACCGTGAAGGAAGGCGCAAGCCTGGACTCGGTGAAGGAACTGATGCACAAGCACCGCATCGAGAAAGTGCTGGTGGTCAATGATGCCTTCCAGCTCACGGGTCTCGTTACCCTGAAGGATATCCGCAAGGCCGAAGACCATCCCAACGCCTGCAAGGATGCCCTGGGCCAGTTGCGCGTCGGCGCTGCCGTGGGCACTGGTCCCGACACCGAGGATCGGGTCAATGCCCTCGTGGCTGCGGGCGTGGACGTGGTGGTGGTCGATACCTCGCACGGTCATTCGCAGTCCGTGCTCGAACGCATCCGCCAGATCAAACAACGCTTTCCCCACCTGCAACTCATCGGCGGCAACGTGGCCACGGCTGCGGGTGCCGTGGCCTTGGTGGAAGCGGGTGTCGATGCCGTCAAAGTGGGCATCGGCCCCGGCTCCATCTGCACCACCCGCATCGTCACCGGCGTGGGCGTGCCGCAGATCACTGCCGTATCGAATGTAGCCGAAGCCCTCAAGGGCACCGACATCACCATCATCTCCGACGGCGGTATCCGGTTCTCGGGCGACATCGCCAAGGCGATTGCGGCCGGTGCCAACGTTGTCATGATCGGCAGCCTGCTGGCTGGCACCGAAGAAGCGCCCGGTGAAGTGGAGCTGTACCAGGGCCGCAGCTACAAGGCCTACCGCGGCATGGGTTCGCTCGGCGCCATGACCAAGAGCCACGGCTCCAGCGACCGCTACTTCCAGAGCAACGACAGCGGTGCCGGCAAGCTCGTGCCCGAGGGCATCGAAGGCCGCGTCCCCTATAAAGGCCCGATGCACGCCATCATTTTCCAGCTCACCGGGGGCGTTCGCTCCAGCATGGGCCTCACCGGTTGCGCCAACATCGAGGAGATGCGCGTGAAGCCGCAGTTCGTGAAGATCACGGCCGCCGGCGTCAGCGAAAGCCACGTGCATGACGTGAGCATTACCAAGGAAGCGCCGAACTATCGCGTTGGTTGAGGCGACAGACCCTGCGCCCCGGAACGGCCGGCGCCGGCGAAGGCCGGTAGCCGGCCGTTTGCATTACAGACTTTGATTCAATTCGAGAGCACGAGACCTGCATGAAACTCGACATCCACGCCCAGAAGATCCTCATCCTCGACTTCGGCTCCCAGTACACCCAGCTCATTGCCCGCCGCGTACGCGAAGCCGGCGTCTATTGCGAGATCCAGCACTGGAGCTATCCGAAGGACGAATTCGAGGCCTTCGGCCCGCGCGGCGTCATCCTGTCCGGCAGCCCTGAATCGGTACCGGCCACCGGCTCCCCGCGCATCCCCGACTACATCCTGCACAGCGGCCTGCCCATTCTCGGCATCTGCTACGGCATGCAGGCCATGGCCGAGCAACTGGGCGGCAAGGTGGAAGGCTCGGCCCATTCCGAGTTCGGCCATGCCGAAGTGCAGATACTGAATGATGCCAACCCACTGCTCTTCTATCTGGACCACGCCATCGACAAGGACGGCAAGACCTTTCAACACGTCTGGATGAGCCACGGTGACAAGGTCACGCGCGCACCCGCAGGCTTCAGCATCAGCGCCGCCACTCCTACTTGCCCGATCGCTGCCATGCAGGACCCCGCGCGCAAGCTGTACGGCCTGCAGTTCCACCCTGAAGTGACGCACAGCAAGGCTGGCCAGCAACTGCTGAACCGCTTCGTGCACGAACTCTGTGGTTGCGAACGCCTGTGGACGCCCGCCAACATCATCGAAGACGCCATTGCCACCGTGCGCAAGCAGGTGGGCACGGACCAGGTGCTGCTGGGCCTGAGCGGCGGTGTCGATTCATCGGTCGTTGCTGCCCTGCTGCACAAGGCCATCGGCGATCAACTCACCTGCGTGTTCGTGGACAACGGCCTGCTGCGTCTTGGTGAAGGCGACCAGGTCATGCAGACCTTTGCCGACAACATGGGCGTGAAGGTCATCCGCGCCGATGCCGCAGACCTGTTCCTCGGCCGCCTGCTGGGCGAGGCCGATCCCGAAGCCAAGCGCAAGATCATCGGCCGTACCTTCATCGAGGTGTTTGACACCGAAGCCGGAAAACTCAGCCAGGGTGGCAATGCCGTCAAATGGCTTGCCCAGGGCACTATCTATCCCGACGTCATCGAATCGGCTGCTGCCAAACACGGTGTCGCTCACGTCATCAAATCGCACCACAATGTCGGTGGTCTGCCGGACGACATGAAGCTGGGTCTGGTGGAGCCGCTGCGCGAACTGTTCAAGGATGAAGTACGCCGCATCGGTGTGGAACTGGGTCTGCCGCGCACCATGGTGTACCGCCATCCATTCCCCGGCCCCGGCCTCGGCGTACGCATTCTGGGTGAGGTGAAGAAGGAGTACTGCGAGGTGCTGCGTCGCGCGGATGCGATCTTCATCGAGGAACTGCACAACAGCGGCTGGTACGACAAGGTGAGCCAGGCCTTTGCGGTGTTCCTGCCAGTGAAGTCGGTAGGGGTCGTAGGTGACGGCAGGCGCTATGCGTGGGTATTGGCGCTGCGCGCGGTGGAGACCATCGACTTCATGACGGCACGCTGGGCGCATTTGCCTTACGAGCTGCTGGAGCTGGTGTCGAACCGCATCATCAACGAGATCAAGGAAGTGTCGAGGGTCAGCTATGACATCTCGTCAAAACCACCAGCTACCATCGAATGGGAGTAGAAGTATGAAGATAAGTCAGGAACTCTCTTCGAAAAAGTGGACGCCCGCTGGTTAGCGAACATTCTGTAGCCGCCAACACAATCCGGACCGTGGTTTAGATGGATTCTCAGCGTGTACAGGTGGCACACCTTCGTTGCAAGTAGGTGGGCTGATCCAGTTAAAGTGGTTCAACAGGCAAGAGCTCAAGTCCTTCGCTGCTTCGGGCAGTGTCGAATATCCCAGCAGAAGAACCCCGACCGTTCTGAGGCTGCGGAAGAATCTTTCCATCGGAGCCTTGTCGCCGCAATTGCCTCTTCGACTTATGCTCGGCACCATCCGGTACCGCCAAAGCCGCTCGCGGTAGTGGCGGCTCGCATGCTGACAACCCCGGTCAGAATGGAAAATCACTCCTTCTGGCAGGACTCGTTACTCATAAGTCATCTCCATCGATGAAGATCGGAGATGTGATCACTCCGCTTGGGCAGGGTTGGGAAGGGGACACGGAAGTAGTGCTTGAGACGAGCCGGCCCAACGGCAAGAAAGCACAGATGATGCTTTTGCGCACTCAGCTGCGCAAAGCGGTTACAGAATATTACAAAACCAAGATGCTCCACCTTGATAGCAAGTTGATCAGCGCGCGGAAGACGGGTAGCTTCTCGAACGAAGCGATCTGGAACCTGGTTCGCACGCTGGACCAGTCAGCTGGGATCGCTAGCGCTAGTAGTCAGCGCGGAGCAGGACGTTTATCACGCAGCTGCGCGAGCGCGCAGTGTCGTTTCGTGTGATGCAAGCGCTGGCACGTCAAAGCAGTTTATCGACGACACAACGCTGTATTTATGTCAGAGCAGAAAAGCTGAGGAAGACGGTTGAGGGATGGGCAAGCTAGAGCTTCCTGGATGTAGCGAGTCCTTAGTAGGGCGACACGAACTTTTAGTAAGACATGACCGAGAAAGTGAGACCTTGTGCCTCATTAATACCCGTACTAGGCGGTAGAAATACGCGGCTGAAATCAAAAGTAGTGTGGCAGTCATTACCAAAATACGATAACTGATTGGAATCCTTGTCTCGTATTCTTGATTTATGCAGTGTTAAAAATCGGCACACCATTTCTTGATGGCCACGTAGTAGAAACTTCTCGGGGGATTATGAGTAAATGTAATGGTTGCGGTGCTGACGTTGAGTTTGGTCTGTATAGCTGTAGTTTTTGTGGCACGCTGGTTAGTGAGAGTGACGTTGCGAGCGGTAAGCAGTCTGGCTCATTAAACGTAAAGTTAGCTGCTATCGAGGAAAAGCTGGATGAGTTATTGGCAATGCCTATACCAACTTATTGGCATGTCCTTGTTGGCTGGCTGCGGTGGTATTTCATTCTTGGAACTCTCGGGATAGCTGCAATGTTTTGGAAAAAACCAAAACCTAAGGAACCTTTTGATTCAACGCGGTTCGCTGCACTAGCGAATAAAATTGAAAGGGACCTGTCTATTTTCGAAGCTGGCTCAAGAAATTCGCTAGAACTTACTCAGCGCGTTCACTTCTTCAGGGCAGAGTTGACCAAAACGACTAACAGAATCCGATTGGGGCGTGTTCTGAACATCGCGCTTCCTGCTCTTCTCGTAGTCCTTGTGTTTATGTTAGCCAGACTCAACTAGGAAGAGATGCTTTTAATGCACAACGTCTAGCAAAGACCTTGTTTGCCAACTGGCGAAATTGTCCAAGTGGTAACTTTGATTGTTTTGAGTTAACAAATTCGATTTGAGAGGCAGCAGTGGCCGTAATAGATGTAATTAAGTGTGACGAGGTAGAGAACACGATCGTATGGAAGTTCCCGTCAAATAGTTTGCGATTGGGATCGCAACTGGTCGTAAGACCTGGTCAAAAAGCAGTTTTTGTGTATAGGGGAAAGGTTGCGGATTTCTTTGCAGAAGGTACCGTCACTCTCAATAGTGGAAATATACCACTGTTGACTAATTTGCTAAGTCTTCCATTCGGCGGCAATACCCCATTTCAGGCAGAGGTTTGGTTTTTCAATACTCTGTCCAAGCTTGAAACCAAGTGGGGACTTCCCACGCCTGTGCAGGTTGAAGACCCAAAGTACGGAATTATATTGCCTGTGCGAGCCTATGGTCAGTATGGATTCAGAATTGAAGATCCTAAGATTCTTCTTAACAAGCTTGCAGGCGTTCAATCAACTTTGACTGATGAAGATATTGCGCGCTTTTTCAAGGGCAAGGTGCTGTCCTCAATTGGCACAATAATAGGTACTTTATTCAATCAAAATATCAGTATTTTAAACATTGCGTCTAAATTGGATGAAGTATCTTCGATTGCGCACGACAGGCTGGCAGATTTTTTTGCTGGCTATGGTGTTGCTCTCGAAAATTTTTACTTTATCTCAATTAACTCTCCAGAGGATGACCCAAGCTACCGCAAGTTAAAAGAGTTGACTGAGAAAAGAGCAGAACTACAAATGATCGGGCGAGATATATATCAGTTCGACAAATCGATGGATGTACTGAAAACTGCCGCAGGTAACGAAGGTATGGCGGGTGGCATCATGCAGGCTGGAATGGGCGCAGGTATTGGTCTGGGACTAGGTGCTGGTATCGGGGGCGCCTTCGCTCAACAATCAACCCAGCTTGCGCAGCCTATGCAATCAGCGATGCCGCCGCCAATTCCAGTTCCTGCGCAGTATCATTTGTTCGTTAATGGACAGCAATATGGACCATATGAGCAGCAAGTTGTAAGTCAAATGCTGGCTAATAGTTCCATAACTAGAGAGGCTATGGTGTGGAGGCAGGGTATGCCTCAATGGCTTAAGATTTCGGAGCTTAATGAATTTAGCGCTGCTTCCATTAGTTCGCCGCCGCCACCCATGCCAGGCATTTCATAAAAAAATACAGGAGATTAACGTGAGCATAATCTTTCTAACTTTAGTGTATTCCCTGTATGCGTCTATTATTCTAATTCTAGGAATAAGCTTTGAATCAATCGAAACCTGGTCGTATTGGTCTATTTCAATATTGATGTTTTATCTCGTGCTCGACATCGTAACCGACAGAATGCGGCTTTTAATAGCAGCAAAAATAATGATTTGGTTTGGCACAGGAGCACTTTCAATTTTCTCTGTTCTTAGTCTGTTAGCTTGGATGAAGCTCGGGTCAGCTATTTGGTTGATAGGTGTTGTTGTTTCAATGCTGCTTGCCTTGATGCTGCTATTGGTTCAGGTTTATGCAGGAAAAGATCGGCTAGGAAGTGACGCCTATTTTCATGAGTAATGGTAATGGCCCAGTGATTTCTTGCTCAGGTACTAGTCACCAACATTGTGGAGCCAGGCTATCGCCGGTTCATCAGGACCGAGAACGGCAAGTAATTCTGCGGGAGGTAGATGCTGAGCTGGGGCCACGCGCACGGTGTGAAGCTGCGGCTCATCGAGCCAGGCGAGCCCCACCAGAATGCCTAAATCGAATCATGCAACTGCAGACTGCGTGATGAATACACGATCGAGAACTGGTTTATGAACCTACGCCATGCCAGGGTGCTGAGCGAGGCTTGGCGCAGGAAGTTCAACGAAGCGACACGCAAGAAGTGTTGGTTCGGATTAGCGCCAGCAGTCTATGCAAGACAGCTGGCTATGAAGGCAGTTACAGTTAAGTCCTGACTGTAAAGCCAAATGCTACGGAGGAGCGGGGGTGTCGAGCTCATTGAAAACCACCGCTTGTGCTAATGAATACTTTTCTGATTGCCACGTACTTAACAGTAAACCTTGCTAATGAAGATAGTAATTATTGCTCTTATATGTATATCAATTGGATATGCTAGTGCTATTTATTTCCCTATTGGAAACATAAAAGCAGCGGCTACCAATCTTGCTTCAGAGGCTTCAGAGGCTTCAGAGGCTTCAGAGGCTTCAGAGGCTTCAGAGGCTTCAGAGGCTTCAGAGGCTTCAGAGGCTTCAGAGGCTTCAGAGGCTTCAGAGGCTGCTGGAGTCAATCAAGGAGCGAGCAATGGCACGGATGCTCAGCTGGGTAAAAACTTAACTCCCGACGCTGAAGTCGATGAAAGCTTTTTGCAAGAA
>JBIIWP010000173.1:0-3599 GCA_044338855.1 Pseudohongiellaceae bacterium
TGGCGCGGGACACGCTGCAGGAAGTCCGCCAGGCCATGGGCCTGAACTACCGATGAGATACCCGGGTGAATAGCACTGACATGAACGACAATGCGGCAAACGGCAGCGCCCCGGAGGGTGGAGCCACTGCTGCATCCATGCCTGCCGTTCAGCCACATGACAGCAGCATGAGCCTGCTGGAACAGGCGCGTCAGCACGGAACCGGCAAGCAGGAAGAGCTGCCATTTGCGTTCGTGGCCGGCAAAGCCGTGACAGATCTCCCCAAGGACCTCTACATTCCGCCGGACGCGCTTGAAGTTTTCCTCGAAGCATTCGAAGGTCCGCTCGATCTGCTGCTGTATCTGATCAAGCGCCAGAACGTCGATATTCTCGATGTTGATGTCGCCGAGATCACGGCACAGTACATCTCTTATGTCGAGCTCATGGAGGCCTCCCAGTTCGAGCTGGCAGCAGAGTACCTGGTCATGGCCGCCATGTTGGCCGAAATCAAATCGCGCATGTTGCTGCCGCGTTCGAGCGAGGAAGAAGAGGACGAAGAGGATCCGCGTGCACAGCTGATCCGGCGTCTGCAGGAGTACGAGCGTTACCGTGAGGTCGCCGAGCGTGTGGACGAATTGCCGCGCCTGCATCGCGACCTCTTCGTTGGTTCCGCCCAGGGGCCGGAGCTGGAGCGGCACATGCCGCGTCCGGAGATAGAACTGCAGGAAATCCTGCTGGCCTTCGCCGAAGTGTTGCGTCGCGGCGATCTCAATGAGCATCACCATATCCAGCGTGAAAGCCTCACCACGCGCGAGCGCATGTCGCAGATATTGTTGCGCATCTCGGGCGATCATTTTACCCCGTTACTGTCGCTGCTGATGAAGGACGAGGGCCGGACTGGCGTGGTGGTAACCTTTCTGGCGATCATGGAGCTCATCAAGGAATCACTGGTGGAGCTCGCGCAAAGCGAGCCCTTTGCCCCCATCCATATCAAGGCGCGCGTATCATGATGGACGTCCAGCAACTCAAGCTAATCATCGAAGGCGCCTTGCTGGCAGCTGGCAAGCCGCTCCCGCTTGAACGGATTGAAGCCCTGTTCAATGAAGGGGATCAGCCTGAGCCCGAGTTGATCAAGGCTGCATTGGCAGACCTCGAGCAGGATTGTGCAAACCGTGGATTCGAGCTGAAGAAAGTTGCCTCCGGCTATCGTTTCCAGGTACGCCAGGAATTGAGCGAGTGGGTCAGTCGCCTCTGGGAGGAAAAACCCCAGCGTTATTCGCGTGCACTAATGGAGACGCTGTCCATCATCGCCTATCGCCAGCCCATCACGCGTGGAGACATCGAAAAGATTCGTGGTGTGGCAGTGAGCACCCAGATAGTACAGACCCTGCTCGAACACGAGTGGGTGCGCGTTGTTGGTCATCGCGACGTGCCCGGGCGCCCTGCCATGTACGCGACCACCAAACAGTTCCTCGACTATTTCAATCTGTCCAGCCTTGAACAATTGCCGCCGCTGTCCGAGATCCGTGACCTCGAGGAAATCAACCGCGGCCTGTCGCTGGATGAAGAAAAGCCTGTGGGTCGCATCATCGAGTTTCCCGATCCGGCTGATGGTGAGCAGGACCTCGTGGTCGACGAGGAGGCTGAGAGGGCGGCACTGATTGGCCTGCGTCCGATCAGTGAGATTCTCAGCATGGTGGACAGCCAGCTCGGTATCTCACCTGTGCTCGATGAGACGGAGGCAGCCAGTATCGATGCGGCAGACGATGAGCCCGCTGCTGCGGCAGAACCAGAAGTATCGGCAGCCTCTGCGCCTGCCGATGACACCCCACAGGAACCGGACAAAAACTGAGCCGGCTCTATCAATTACCTAATTTCGTGAGAAATGAGAATGGACGACAAGACGCAAAGTGAAAAGCTGCAGAAAGTATTGGCGCGGGCCGGAATGGGTTCGCGGCGTGAACTGGAAGAATGGATCAGCGCCGGTCGCGTCAAGGTGAATGGCCAGATCGCCACGTTGGGCGATCGTGTCACCGCTAGCGATCGCGTCATGGTAGACGGCAAGAAGCTGGCGGCGCCCACAGCCAAGGCTGGCCACAGCATCCTGCTCTACAACAAGCCACTTGGCGAAATCTGCACTACCAATGACCCGGAAGGGCGCCCCACGGTATTCGATCACCTTCCGCAGCTGCAACATGCACGCTGGGTTGCGGTTGGTCGTCTCGACATCAACACCACGGGGCTGCTGCTTTTTACCACGGACGGTGAACTGGCCAACAAGCTCATGCATCCCTCCACACGCATGGAGCGGGAATATGCCGTGCGCGTGATGGGCGAGGTCACTGATGAGATGCTGCGTACGCTGACGCGTGGCGTGGAGCTGGAGGACGGTGTTGCACACTTCGATGCCATCAGCGATGGCGGTGGCGAAGGGGCCAACCACTGGTTCCATGTGACACTGCAGGAAGGTCGCAACCGGGAAGTGCGGCGTCTTTGGGAGTCGCAGGGTGTCAAGGTAAGCAGGCTCAAGCGCGTGCGTTACGGCAACATCCTCATCCCGAGTTACGTTCGCGCCGGAAAGTTCGTGGAGCTGCCTGCGTCCGACGCCAAGGCACTTTACACGCTGGCAGGTCTGCGCTGGCAGCCGACGCAGAAGCCGCTGGAAATGCGTGGCCGTCATGCAGCACGCAGGAAAGGCGACAAGGCGGTGGCACCGCCACGCGAGACACGCAGCAAGGAGCGCAGAAGCAGCGGCGAAGGCAGGCCGGCGCCCGAGGGGCGAGGCCGGAGTCCTCAGGGGCGTGCGGTAAAATCTGCAGCGCCTGCCCGCGGCAAGGGGCGACCGGGCAGCAAGCCGCGCCCACCCCGGTCGCGGGACGACTGAGCCTGCACTTATTGTGCTTCGAAGCGTTTGCCGTTTTCGTGCAGGCTGTCCTTGCCCATGAGGTACAGGTAAAGCGGCATCAGACTGTCGGCCTGGGGCAATGACGCCGGATCTTCCGAAGGAAAGATAACGCGGCGCAGCGCGGTACCACAGGGACCCGGATTCAGCGAATTGACGCGGATGCGACTTGTAGAACGCAGTTCTTCTGCGAAGATTTCCATCAGGGTTTCCACGCCGTGCTTCGATACGGCGTAGGCGCCCCAGAATGCGCGCGTCTCGCGCCCTGCGCGTGACGAAGTGAAGATCACCGAGGCATTGTCCGCCTGTTGCAGCAGCGGCAGGCAGGTCTTGGTCAGCGCGAAGCCTGCAGTCAGGTTCACCTGCAACAGTTGGCTCCATGAACTCAGGCTCTGGTATTGCAGCGGCATGGCAGGGGCGCTGACACCAGCGCTGTGCAGCAGGCCGTGCAAGCTGCCGAACTCATTCGCCAGAATTTCTGCCAGTTGGTTGTAGTCGGCCTCACCGGCGCGCTGCAGATCCAGTACCATCAGCGTCGGTTCGGCAGCGCCCATCGCCACGATTGCATCGTAGGTCTCTTCCAGCTTTTTCTCGGTACGCCCCAGCAGGATCACGGTTGCGCCGTGGCGGGCATAGGCTATGGCAGCGGCCTTGCCAAGGCCTGAGCCGGCCCCGGTGATCACGATATTGCGGTCCTTCAAAAGGTAAGGCGGGGCTG
>JBIIWP010000099.1:0-12241 GCA_044338855.1 Pseudohongiellaceae bacterium
GCCTGGCATGCCAGTAGATCAGTAGCCCGGAAATACAAAACCCGGAGAGGCAAGCCTCTCCGGGTCAGCAAGCAGGTAGTAATTGTTATTGTTATTCAGGTTGACAGACGTCCATGCCTTCACTTGTTTTTGGCGGTCAGAGACCTGTAAGCAAGGAGATTCCCTTGACTGGCTAATGACGCTGTCCAACAGCACCGACTGCTGCTTCTCGCAGTCTTGTCCGGTTTGCTGGTTCCTGGGAACCTGAAAGAACAGAATCAATGTGCTTGCTTGTTTTTGGTGCTTTTGGTTTTTCTTGATGCAAACACAGCAAATGGTAAGGCAGTAATCGTGCCAAGCCCCGGATAAAACTAATCATGTTTTATTTCAACTAGATATGAAAAGTCTCGGGCAGGGGAAGGCAGGGCAAAAACGGGTAGTTGTTACATTTTTGCTATACGAGTAACGAAAACAGGTAACAAGGTAACGCCAATCGCGGCAAGTTGCGGCAAGTTGCGGCTCAGCCGCCCTTCTTGCGGCGCGGAATATCGAAGCGCTGGCGACGCTCCCACAGACATTTGCGGCTGATGCCCAGCTTTTTTGCCAGCTCGGTCTCGTTCATCTGCTCCTGGTGTTCCAGCACGAAGCGCTGGAAGTATTCCTGCAGGGACAGATCTTCCTGAGGGTCGTCCTCGATCAGGACGGTCTCGGGTTCCTGCTCCAGATTGTAGGTTCCCTTCTTGTCGATCCTCACCAGCTCGACGTCCAGCCCCAGCAGGCTGATGGCGAGTTCCGGTTCTTCGGTGAGAATCACGGCGCGCTCGATGGCATTTTCAAGTTCGCGTACGTTGCCTGGCCAGGGATAGGTGGTGATGGCCTGGATGGCATCGGCACTGAAGGTCATTTCCTCCATGCCGAGCCTTTCGCAGGTACGCTCCAGAATGCGATCGGCCAGTTCAAGGATGTCGTTGCCGCGTTCGCGCAGCGGTGGGATCTGCAAGGGCATCACATTGATACGGTAAAACAGGTCTTCGCGGAAGCGACCTTCCCGCACGAACTGTTTGAGGTCCCGGTGGGTGGCGGCGACCAGGCGTACATCCACCTTCTGTGATTGCACGGAGCCGACCTTGCGGATCTCGTGTTCCTGCAATACGCGCAACAGGCGGGCCTGAGCTTCCAGCGGCAATTCGCCGATTTCATCGAGAAACAGCGTGCCATTGTTGGCAGCTTCGACCAGACCGGTACGGGTATTGGTGGCGCCGGTGAAGGCGCCCTTCTCGTGCCCGAACAGTTCCGACTCGATCAGGTTCTCCGGGATTGCCGCACAATTTACCGAAATCAGCGAGGAGTCGCGACGCGAACTGGATTCATGCAGTGCGCGGGCGACCAGTTCCTTGCCGGTCCCGGATTCACCCTGGATCAGCACGGAGGAGTTGGTCTGCGCCACTTTGCGGATGCGACGGAACAGTTCCAGCATCTGCGGGCAGCTGCCCACCATGCCGGTGACCGGTTCTTCACTGGGGCGAGGCTGGCGGCGGCTGAGATTGCGGCTCTTGGTATCACCACCCAGGATGCGCGCGAGGGAGGCCAGGATTTCGTCGTGCTCGAAGGGTTTGGATATGTAGTCGACAGCGCCGATTTTCATCGAGTCAATGGCACTGCGCAGGCTGGCGTAGCTGGTCATGATCAGCACTGGTGTATGCGTGCGCTTGATGAGGTCGGTACCAGGCAGGCCCGGCAGGCGCAGGTCGCTGATGATGGCGTCCATGGCGTCGAGATCGTGCTTTTCAGTCGCTTCCTGTACCGAGGTGGCTTCGCTTACCACATGGCCGTTGCGCTCCAGCAGGCGGCGCAACGCAGTGCGGATGATGTCTTCATCTTCGACCAGGAGGATGTGGCTCATACTTCGGTACTCACAAACTTGTATCGCCTCAACCACGAACAACTGTTACCGGGATACACTGCTGATCCAACGCCGTAATCGATCAGTAACTATGTGATTTTTAATGCTTTAAATAAATATTCTGGGCGGTTCAGGTCGCGGCCGTCACTGGCTCCGGAGCATAACAGGGAAACGTAACGATTACCCGTGTTCCATTTTCACCCACGGTAGCATCCTGGCTATGGATGCCGATGGTGCCTCCGAGATCCGTGATGATGCGGTAAACCAGTGACAATCCCAGCCCAGTGCCTTTGCCGGGATCCTTGGTGGTGAAGAAGGGTTCGAACAGGCGATCGCGTATGTGGTCGGGAATCCCGCAGCCAAAATCGGTGACGGCCAGCCAGGTGCGACCATCCCCGGTGCCGTTGCTGATGATGACGCGACTGCCTTCGTCGCTGGCATCACGGGCATTGGAAAGGAGGTTCAGCAATACCTGCAGCAGGCGCTGGCGATCGGTCTTGAGCAGGTGCCCCGGGGCACACTGATTTTCGAAGTGAACTGGGCGGGCATCCTGTTGCAGCGACAGCAATTGCAGCGCTTCCCCTGCGAGCGCTTGCAGACAGACGACTTCGTGCTTGCTGGGTTGGTCAGCCTGCATGCCGCTGTGCGAGAACGTCACCAGAGAATGCATGATTGAGGAGATGCGGCGGGTTTGCTGGATGATCTGCTCGGCCATGTGCTTCAGGTCCTGGTCGTCGGTCTCATCGCGCAGGTTTTGTGCAAGGCAGGCGATGCCGGTGACAGGATTGCCGATCTCATGGGCGACACCTGCAGCCAGGCGACCAATGGAGCTGAGGCGCTCGGCATGGGCCAGCTCCGATTCCAGCATGCTGGTTTCGGTCTGGTCCTCGATGATGATGATTTGCCCGGCATTTTCGCGTCGTGCCTGCTCTGGAGCGGGGTGCTGCACCGCAGCCTTGTGCAGGCTGAGGCTGTATTGCTTGCTGTTCACGGTCAATTTCACCCGCGAGACGTGCCTGGAGGCGCGATCCTGCGAGAAATCCATGATGAGCGCGCGCCAGGGCTGAGGCAATGCGCTCAGCGGCATTCCGGTGATCGTGTCGGCGCTGACGCCGGTCAGCGTAGTCATGGCGTTGTTCCACAGACCGATCAGGTTCTGGGAATCCAGTGCGCAGATTCCCAGCGGCATATCCTGCAGTACCTGGCGGTGATGGCGCCGGAGCAGATCCAGATCCAGCGCGATGCCGCTGAGGTTCACGGGCCAGCTCTCCAGTTGCTGCTCCATGAAACTGAGGTCAGGACTGGCTGATTCGGTGGCGGGCGTACTGAAGGGGAGAAAGCGCTCCATGATCTGGTGCGCGATGGTCGGGCCCAGTAGCGCCGAGAGGTTGGCTTCTGTCTGCGTGCGCAATTGCTGCAGTTGGTAGGGGCGAGTTTCGTGTTCCTGAAGGCGCAGGTCCTTCAGCGCCTGCATCACTTCACGGCGCGCGGTCTCGATGCCCAGCGGCGCACTGAGGCAGGCGATGAAATCGCCCGGGGTGCTGACCAGCAGGCGGCGTTTTACCGGCTGTGCCAGGCTGTCCATCGAGCACATGCGCGCAGCCAGGCGCTCGTCGTTGCTGGTGCTGGTGAAGAGAGAGACCGCGACGAGGGTACTCAGGTTGGCCAGCATAGAGGTGGCGGCAACGAGATTCCAGTTGATGGCGCCGGGCACGATGTAGCTGATGTCGAACAGCGCCAGGTCGAACCACCAGGGCAGCAGGCCCAGTATTGACCATGTCACCAGTCCTGCCACGAGTCCGCTGAGGAAGCCCTTGCTGTTGGCTGCCGGCCAGTAAAGCATCGTGAGGATGCCGGGCAGGAATTGCACGCAGGCAATGAAAGCGATGGAGCCGGTGTCGAGGATGCTGACGCCATCGGCGTTGGGCAGATAGCACAGGAAGCCACCCAGCAGCAGGGCAATTACCAGCAGGCGGCGTCCCAGCAACAGCCATTGATAGAGGTTGGCGCCTGCCGGAGGCTGTTTGATCGGCAGGACCAGATGGTTGAGACAGAGACTGGAGACCGACATGGTCAGCACGATTACCATGCCACAGGATGCTGCCAGTCCGCCCATATACATCAGCAAGGTGAACCAGGCGTTGTCAGTGAGCGTTCCGAGGAAGAGCAGGGAAAAGTGATGCCAACTCTCGTTGCCCAGATAGGTGCTGGCCCACAACACCGGCAGCACTGGCAAGCTGGCAAAAAGGATGTACATCGGCATGCCCCAACTCGCCGTTTCCAGGTGCTGCGTATTGCGGTTCTCGTGGAAGATGACGTGGAACATATGCGGCATGGCGATCGCGGCCGTAAAAAACAGCAATATCACCAGATTCGATGAATTCTGCAGGTAGGACTGGTTCAGGCGGGTGTCCTGCACCGGTGCAGTGTCGAGCCAGGTCTGCAGCTCTTCGAAGCCACCGAACACGCCGTAGATGGCGAACGCACCTGCCAGCGTCAGCAGCAGGATTTTCACCACGGCCTCGAAGGCCAGTGCCATCACGATGCTGTCGTTGCGTTCACGTCCGGTGACGTCGCGCGTGCCAAAGCGCAGCGTAAAGAATGCCATCAGGCAGCAATAGATGAAGGCAAGCAGCGTTTTATTGGCCTCGGGTGCGAGAAATCGCGTGCTTTCCGCCACGTTGTACACCTGCAGCGCAATCAGCGGAAAGATACAGAACAGCATGACGATGCTGCTGAGGATGCCGGCCCACTGGCTGCGGAACCGGAATGCAAAGACGTCAGCCAGCGAGCTCAGGTGGTAGGTGCGCGTGATCTGCAGGATCGGCTTCAGCAGGATCGGTGCGAACAGGAAGGCGGCGGCATAGCCGATGTAGTAGGAGTTGTAGCCGTAGCCTCGTGTCGCGGCCGAGATGTAGACCGTGTAGAACGACCAGGTGTTCGCGATGATCGAGAGTGACAGTACATACACAGCTGGGTGGTTCAGCAGCTTTGCCGGGATGTGGCCGCGGTCAGTCAGCCAGGCAACGCCGTAGAACAGCAGCAGGTAGGCGCCTGCCGCGAGCAGCAGACTGGAGGTCTCAAAAGTCATCGTGGCGCGGCTTCTGCTGGATCAGGGCGACGAGGATGATGATACCCATAGCCATCAGAAAGGGGCTGTACCAGCGCCACACCGCACCCAGTGTCTGGCTCACCGTAAGCGCGCCCAGGAATATGAAGATCAGGATGAGGAAGGAGCGGCGCATGTCTGCGACTCTGGCTGCTGTCGGGATCGAATGATCATACAGCAGGGTATGCAGGAGCGGAAACGTCCGGCACTGCGCGCAGACCCGCGAGTTGCTGCGGGCGCCAGTGCTGCAGCGCCCAAGCCAGCACGCTGTCGCGGTCGGCCTGCAGCAACTGTGGGTCGGGGCACTGCTGCAGGCGGACCAGCGCTTCGTACAGGACCTGTACGGGCTGCTCCACCGGTATTGCCGCGGCGAAATTCTGCTTGCTGAGTTTCTGTCCTTCCGCGTTTACCAGTACAGGGATATGCGCATAGTGCGGCGTGGCGTGGTCCAGCAGTCGTTGCAGATGCAGCTGGCGCGGTGTCGAGTCGAGCAGGTCGGTGCCACGGACAATATGCGTGATGCGCTGCCAGGCGTCGTCCACCACCACGGCAAGTTGGTAGGCGTACAGCCCGTCCTTGCGCTTGATGATGAAATCGCCTGCGTCTTGTCGCAGCTGTTGTGACTGTGCACCCTGGAGCAGATCCGTGAAGCTGACGATACTGTCGGGGACCCGGACGCGCAGGGCCTTGCCGGGGCCGGCCGGCAGACCGAGCATGCGACAGGTGCCTGGGTAGTGCCCGCCGGTTTCAGCCAGATCCTGGCGCGAGCAACGGCACCAGAAAGTGTGTCCGGCAGCAGTCAATTGTGCGATGGCGGCTTCATAGTCGGCGTGGCGCTGGCTTTGGTAGACCACAGGGCCGTCCCAGTGCAGGCCGAGGGCCTCGAGGTCGTGGAGAATGCGACTGGCAGCTTCGGGGCTTTCGCGGGGTGGATCGAGATCCTCCATGCGCACGAGCCAACTGCCACGGCGACTTTTGGCATCGAGATACGATGCCAGGGCCGCCATGATGGAACCCGCGTGCAGCGGGCCTGTGGGCGAGGGGGCGAAGCGCCCCCGGCAGGATGCGGACTGGCCGACGGGACGATCAGGCACTGCCGAGCTGTTTTTCCTTGATTTCGTCGAGAGTCTTGCAGTCGATGCACTTGTTGGCGGTGGGGCGTGCCTCAAGGCGACGAATACCGATTTCGACACCGCAGGAATCGCAGTAGCCGTAGTCGTCATTGGCGATCAGTTCAATGGTGCTGTCGATCTTCTTGATCAGGCGGCGCTCGCGATCACGCGTGCGCAGCTCTATGCTGAACTCTTCTTCCAGTGTCGCGCGGTCGGCGGGATCGGGTGGGTTTGCGGCTTCATCCTGCATGTGGTGCACGGTGCGATCCACTTCCTGCATCAATTCATTGCGCCAGTCGAGCAGGATCTTTTTGAAATGATCCTTCTGGCGATCGTTCATGTACTCCTCGCCCTTCTGCATTTCGTAGGGGATGAAGCCCTTGCCGTCGCCGTTGATCGTGGTGGTGACGGGCTTGGCAGGGACCTTGCTCTTCGGAGCCGGTTTGGAGACAGGGGGCTTGCTTGCTGCTTTGCTGCTCATACTGGTGCTGCTGCTGCTCTTGGTGGTGACGGGTTTTTGGGCGTTTGTACTGACGGGTTTGGCAGGTGGAGCGGCCGCAGGTTTCGCCGGCTGGACCGTTGCAGCCCTGGCTGCCGGAGCTTTGTTCTGTACCAGCGGCTTCGCGGCGGATACGGCTGGTTTTACGGGGGCCTTCTTCTCCTGGTCCGGCTTCACTTTTGCAGGCTTTACGTTGACCGGATTTACGCTGGCAGGCTTGGTATTTTTCGGCTTTTGCGGTGCCTTCTTTTGCGGTGCTTTCTTTGCAGGTGCTTTCTTTGGAGGTGCCTTCTTTGGCGCGGCTTTTGCCGGTGTCTTCTTGGGAGCGGCCTTGGGCACAGGTTTTGCTGCCGCCTTTTTAATGGCCGCTTTCCTGGCTGGCACTTTTACAGCAGCTTTCTTGCCGGGTGCCTGAGCGGGCTTGGCTTTGGCGGCGCGAACAGGTTTGGCAGGGGTTTTTTTGCCTGCGGCCGGCTTCGCCTTGGGAGCGGGTTTGGCTTTGGGCTTGGCCTTTACCACAACCTTGACAGTGGTCTTGGTCTTGGCTTTTGACTTGGCACTCACCTTGGCACTCACCTTGGCACTCACCTTGGCATTCGCCTTGACTTTGGATGCTGCGCTCTTCTTTGTTGCCATCTCTGGTTCCCTGCCTGTTCTGATCTTCGCAATAACAAAAACGCTACTGCCTTCGGTTGAGAAGTGAGCACGGCTGTGATCGTACTGCTGATCGGGCGACCGGCACATCACCTTGTTACGTAGTACAAACCCTGTCTCGGGAAAGCGCGCTACGCTACCAGATTCCAGGGGTTGGTGCCATACGCGCGTAGCTCCTGAAAATCAGGCTCAGCGCGGGTTGCCCGGCAGCGGCAGTTCGCTCTCGTCAAGCTCTACCTGGCCATCGCTGATATGACAATCGAGCTGCCAAAGATGCTCCCCGCGGCAGGGGCCAAGAATGCACAGACCGCTGTTCGGCTCGAACAGGGCACCGTGCGTAGCGCAGCGCAACAGACGGCCATCGCTGTCCATGAACTGGTCGTCGTCCCAGTTCAGCGGGACGCCGAGGTGCGGGCAGCGATTCAGGTAGGCATGCACGGTGTCCTGCAGGGAGCGCACGACAACGATACGGGTCTTGCCCACAAGGAATCCGCGGGCTTTGCCAGTGGCCAGTTCATCCAGGCGGCACAGCAGCATGCGATGTGCCGCCTCAGCCGAGGGCCTGGGCAAAATCGGCGAGCAGGTCGTCGCGATCCTCGATGCCGATGGACAGGCGCACCATCGAGTCCGCCACGCCCATGGAGGCGCGGCGGGCCGGGCCCATTTCCCAATAGATGGTGTGCGCTACCGGGATGCCCAAGGTGCGGGTATCGCCGAGATTGCTGGAACACACGACGAGCTCGAGCCGGTTCAGGAAGTCGAAGCAGTCCAGGCCGTCAGCAAGTTCGATGCTCATGATCGCCCCGAAGGAATGGAACAGGCTGCGCGCCCGGGCATGCTGTGGGTGGCTGGGCAGACCCGGATAGAACACCTTGCTGACCTTCGGATGGGAGGCGCAGAAGCTGGCCACGGCCTGGGCGTTGGCGCAGGCACGATCCATGCGCAGGGCCAGCGTGTCTGAACCCACGGAAAGATGATGTGCGGAGTCGGGCGCCATCGCCGCACCAAAGTCGCGCAAGCCCTTCTTGCGAATCTGGGTGATACCCCACAGCGAAGGGTCGACGTTCTTGTAGTTGTCGTAGATGTTGCCGAAGCTGGACCAGTCGAACAGACCCGTATCGGTAACGCAGCCGCCCAAGGCATTGCCGTGCCCGCCGATGTATTTGGTCAGGGCGTTGATGACCAGTGTGGCACCAACCTGCTTCGGCTTGAACAGCCAAGGGGAGGTCATCGTATTGTCCACGAAATAGATCAGGCCATGCTCGCGACAAACCTGTCCGATACCTTCGAGGTCGGCCACTTGCGTGACCGGGTTGGCTATGGTCTCGACGAAGACGAGGCGGGTGTTGGGTTGCACCGCAGCCTTTACCGCAGCCGCATCCGTAGCGTCTACGAAGGTGATGCCCACGCCAAAGGCCTGCAAGGTCGAGAGCAGGCTGTTGGTATTGCCGAACAGGTAAGCGCTGGAGATGATATGGTCGCCCTGGCGCAGCAGAGCGATCAGGGTCGAGCCGATGGCGGCCATGCCGGTAGCGAAGCACACCGTGGCCAATCCTTCCTCCATCTGCGTGACCTTTTTGGCCAGGGCTTCCACAGTCGGATTGCTTTGGCGGCCGTAGGCATAGCCGCTCTTCTTGCCCTGGAAAATCGCGGCGAGTTCACGCGCATCGTCATAGCCAAAGGCGACCGAGGGGTGGATTGCCTTGTGCAACACGCCGTGCTCGGGTTTGCCAAGGCGGTCGCTGTGCAGGGCTTCTGAGGTGAACTGTTTCTTGCTCATGGCTGGCTCATCGGATGATACGGTTGGAACCGGATGGAAACCGGCTGGGGATTATACTCCTTTCGATGCTGCCAGCTCTACCTGGTCCGTGCTCGACGCCGTCTGTCTGAGTGCTGTGACTATTTGATTTGGCGGGTCTTTCAGTGCTATTGGACAAATCTTGCGTTACCATGCCGGCTGCAAAAGCTGACACCCGTGAGAGGATTTGCTCATGAAAAATACCCTGACCCTGCTGCTGGCCTCCCTGCTGTTTACGCTGGTGTCCTGCGCGTCCGCCCCGACGGAAGCCTCTGCCCAACAGGCTGTTGCAGAGGCTGCTGCAGTCGCGGCGGCGGAAGCCGCTGCAGAGGCGGAGCGGCAAGCGCAGCGTGCCCGGGAACTGGCCGAGCAGCAGGCCCGCGAGGCTGCAGAGGCAGATCGCCGCTACCTCGAGATGGAAGCGCGATTGCGTGAACAGGAACAAGCGAGTCGTCGCGCCCGGGCTGCTTCCGGTGACGGGCAGGCAGCCGCATCCTCATCCTCTGCGGCCCGCAGCAGTTCATCGGGCGCCACCGGCTCTGCGCGCGAGCGCGAGCAGGCATTGACCCAGCAGCAGGCGCGTATCGCCGAACTGCGTGCCCAGGTCGCCGCCAACAAGGCGGAAACCACGCGCATCGATTCTGCCAATTCCGCCCTGCGCGAAGCCATCGTGGCAGCGGAGGCGCTGACGGCCGTCCTCACTGCCGAGCAAGAGAAGTACAAAGGAACCAATCCCGCCACTGGCCAGACCGAGAGCGACCTTTCCAAGGCCGAGATCGAAGAGCTTGCGGCCGAAGTCGAACGCCTGCGTGCGCTGGCCGCCCAACTTGGTGCTGCCGACGCGACTCCCTGAGCGGGCTCCAGTCATGACGAAGGTTGTCGACTTCCAGGCGGGCCGTTCCCGCCACGAGCACAAGCACAAGGACGAGCGCGCGGCACGCCTCAAGGAAGACCTGCGCGCTGCCCGCGAAACTCCGCCCCAGCAGGATGCTGCAACGCGCAGACTGCTGGAGATGTTCAAGCGCAAGCCTGCTCCCAAGCCCTGAATTCCCCTCTGTGTTCGCTCCTCGCGCAGCACGCTTTTCGCCCCGTTCCACACCTCCCTTGTCGATGCTTGGTTGCTCGCAACCCCTGTGGTAGAGTCCGGCCGCTGTAGTCCAAAACCAATAAGCAACCAGCAACAATAACTTGCGGCGAGCAGCTGCAAAAAATGACACACAGAGGGGAGAAATCTGCATGGCAGGTTCCACGGTATTGATCATCTTGTTGTCCCTGTTCGGCCTGGGGACCGCGTACTACTACATGAAAAAGGTCACCAGCATTCAGCTTGACCTCGGTCTCAACAAGGAAGAAGGCGACAAATTGCGTTTCATCCACGGTGCGATTGCAGAAGGCGCCATGGCCTTCCTGAAACAGGAATACAAGGTTCTGTCCTATTTCATGGTCGCCTTCGCCATCGTGATCGCGCTGTTGACCGACAACCATGAAACCGACAACGCCAATGAAGGGATGTGGACCGCGCTGGCCTTCCTGTTTGGCGCCCTGATTTCCACGCTCTCCGGCTACATCGGCATGAAGATTGCCACTGCGGGCAATGCGCGCACGACAGTTGCCGCACGTGAAAGCCTGGCGGCAGCCTTCAGCGTAGCCCTCAACTCCGGCGCCGTGATGGGCTTTGCCCTGGTGGGCCTTGCCTCCCTGGGGCTTATCCTGATTTTCCTGTTCATGAGCGCCGTCCTGTCGGACGTGCCGCCGAACGTCGTGATGGAAGTCATCGCCGGCTTTGGTTTGGGCGGTTCTTCGATTGCACTGTTTGCCCGGGTTGGTGGCGGCATTTTCACCAAGGCGGCCGATGTCGGCGCGGACCTGGTGGGCAAGGTCGAGAAGGGCATTCCTGAAGATGATCCGCGTAACCCGGCGGTAATCGCCGACAACGTCGGCGACAATGTGGGTGACGTGGCCGGCATGGGTGCCGACCTGTTTGGTTCCTGTGCCGAGAGCACCTGCGCGGCGCTGGTCATCAGTGCGCTGGCTTTTGCCTCCGACATTGATGCCATGTTGTACCCGATCATGATCACGGCGATTGGTATTCCGGTCAGCCTGCTCACCAAGATGCTGGTCTCGGTCAAATCCGAAGAGCAGGTAGGGCCGGCTCTGAAGAATCTGCTGCTGATTTCCAGCGGGATCATGGCGGTGGTCATGTATTTCGTCACCATGTGGATGATTCCGGAAACGTTCAGCATCGTCATCGGCTCCGACGCTACCTACACAGCCAATGGCGTGTACTTCTGTTTCCTCTCCGGCCTGATTGCCGGTCTGGCGGTAGGCTTGTTGACCGAATATTACACATCAACCGAGTACAGCCCGGTACGCGAGATTGCCAAATCCTGTGAAACCGGTGCTGCCACCAACATCATTTTTGGCCTGGCGCTCGGCTACAAGAGCACCGTGTTGCCCTACCTCGCCATTGCGGTGAGTATCTATGCCTCCTGGATACTGGCCGGCATGTACGGTATTGCCATCGCGTCACTTGGTATGCTTGGGACACTGGTGATCGCGTTGACTATCGATGCCTATGGCCCGGTTTCCGACAACGCCGGTGGTATCGCCGAGATGACCGGCATGGACAAGGAAATCCGTCGTCGTACCGATGTGCTGGATGCCGCAGGCAACACGACGGCAGCCATCGGCAAGGGCTTTGCGATCGGTGCCGCCATCCTGACCTCACTCGCGCTGTTCGGTGCTTTCATTACCCACTCGCAGAACCTGATGAGTGCCATGCCCGAGAAATTCGGCGCTGGCTACAACCTTGTGAATTCCATCACGCTGCTTGACCCGCTGGTATACACCAGCCTGTTCATCGGCGCGGTGCTGCCCTTCCTGTTCTCCGCAATGACGATGAAGAGCGTGGGTTCTGCAGCGTTCGACATGATTGAAGAAGTACGTCGGCAGTTCCGCGAAATCCCCGGCATCATGGAAGGCCAGGGTCGTCCGCAGTATGGCCAGTGTGTGGCTATTTCCACCAAGGCTGCCCTGCGCGAAATGATCGCCCCTGGTGTGTTGATCATGGGCTCCCCGCTGGTAGTGGGATTCCTCTTTGGTGTGCCTGCCGTGGTGGGCTTGCTGGCAGGTTCACTGGTGACTGGTGGTGTGCTCGCCATCTCCTCCTCCAACAGTGGTGGGGCCT
>JBIIWP010000100.1:0-12234 GCA_044338855.1 Pseudohongiellaceae bacterium
GGCGTCCGCGAAATTGGTCAGTCCAGTGACATGATTTCTCGCCAAGGGCGCCAAGGGGCCAAGACGCCAAGAGACCCGTGTGACATCAGAGTGCAGGGTAGTCGGTATAGCCTTGCGCGCCGCCGGCGTAGAAGCTGTCGAAGCGTGGCTCGTTGAGAGGAGCGTTACGGCAGAAGCGCTCGGCGAGATCCGGGTTGGCGATGCAGAGTTTGCCAAAGGCTACGGCATCGGCCCATCCGGCATCCAGTGCTGACTGCGCACTTTGCTGCGTGAAGCCTTCGTTGGCGATATAGACACCGCCAAAATCCTTTTTTAACTGCGGTCCGATGCTGTCGGCCGCCTCGTGTTCGCGCACGCAGAGAAACGCGATGCCGCGCTTGCCGAGTTCACGTGCGACAAAGCCGAAGGTGCCAATCTTGTCGGAATCCCCCATGGCATGCGCATCGCCGCGCGGCGACAGGTGCACGCCGACGCGCTGTGCGCCCCACACCGACACAGCCGCATCGGTTGCTTCCAGCAGCAGGCGCGCGCGATTTTCGATGCTCCCGCCGTAGTCGTCATCACGCTGGTTGGTACTGTCCTGCAGGAACTGGTCCAGCAGGTAGCCATTGGCGCCGTGCAGCTCCACGCCATCAAAGCCGGCTTGTTGCGCATGCAGGGCGCCAAGGCGGAAGGCCTCGACGATGCCGGGCAGCTCGTCGCGGCGCAACGCGCGCGGTACCGGGTACGGAGTCTCGGGACGCAGCAGGCTGACGTGCCCCGGCAAGGCCAGTGCACTCGGCGCCACGGGCAATTCACCGCCAAGGAACTGGGCATGCGACACGCGGCCCACATGCCACAGCTGAAGGAAGATGAGGCCTCCCGCCTCATGCACTGCACGGGTGACGCGTTGCCAGCCTGCCACCTGCTCAGGCGACCAGATGCCCGGTGTATCGGCATAGCCGATACCCTGCGCCGACACCACGGTGGCTTCCGTCAGGATCAGGCCGCAGCCAGCCCGCTGGCGGTAGTATTCGACCATCAGCTCATTGGGGATACGGCTGACACCGGCACGCGAGCGCGTCAGCGGGGCCATGACGATGCGATTGGTCAGAGTAAGGTCGCCGAGACGGAGTGGATCGAATAAGGAAGGCATGCAGGGCCTGCGGTTGGGGTGAGCTGGAAAAGGATTATCCAGTCCACTGCTCACAGCGCCAAGCACTGAATACAAAGCCACGTTGCGGAAGCCCTAGTGGCGCGCGGGCAGATAAGCCGTCCCTGTGACTGGTCTCGATCCTCGAGATGAATCACGCTCATCCGTTTCCACACACACGTGGCCTGCCGCTGTCAGGAGAAAGCAGCAGGTACACGTATGGTGCCTGCCGGGCGACGCTGCCGGATTAAAAAATGGCAAAAATTTGGTTAATGCGCCGTTTGCAGCGGCTTGATGCGGAAATTGAGATAGCCGTACAGGATCGAGATCACCGGCATGGCCAGGTTGAAGAAGGCGTAAGGCAGGTAGTCCAGCGTGGCCACGCCCAGTGAGGCAGCCATGAAGGCGCCACAGGTATTCCATGGCACCAGGGGCGAGGTGACCGTGGCAGAATCTTCCAGCGCGCGTGACAGGTTCACCGGCGCCAGCTTGAATTCGCGATAGGCCTCGCGGAACATGCGCCCCGGCAGCACGATGGCGATGTACTGGTCGCCGGTGACGACGTTGGCGCCGATGCAGGTCAATACCGTTGCGGTGATCAGCGCCGCGGTGCCGTGAACGAGCTTCAGGATACTGCCGATGATTACCTGCAGCAGTCCGGTCTTTTCCATCGCCGCTCCGAAGAACAGGGCACTGAGGATAAGCCAGATGGTCTCCAGCATGTTGGCCGCCCCGCCACCGCTCAGCAGCTCGTCCATGATGTAGTCGCCGGTGGCGGACTGGTAACCGGTCACGCTGAACTCCCACAACTGCTGCAGCGCGCTGGTTTCGACGCTGAAAAGTTGTGGCTGGAACCACACCGCACACAGCGCACCAGCCAGGGAGGCGATGAGCAGCGCCGGCAAAGCAGGCATATGGCGCCAGGCCATTACGAACAGCAGCAGCAGCGGCAGCAGCAGGTACCACCCGATGGTGAAATTGCGTTCGAGGAAGTCCAGGGTCTGCTGCAACTGGGCGGCATCGGCCGTGGCGGTGGCAGAGCTGCCGATCATGAGAAACAGCACCAAGGACAGCACCAGCGCTGGCATGCCGGTCCAGCTCATGTGCTTCACATGTTCGAAAAGATCGACGCCGACCACGGCTGGCGCGAGGTTCGTGGTGTCAGACAGCGGTGACATCTTGTCGCCGAAATAGGCACCCGATACCACGGCACCGGCCGTGATCGCCGGCGACAGGCCCATGGCAGCCGACGTGCCCATCAGCGCCACGCCGACGCTGGCCGCGGTAGTCCACGACGAACCAATGCTCAGGGAGACGATGGCGCAGACGATGCAGCTGGCGGCATAGAACCAGGTGGGTTCCATGAGCCGCAGGCCATAGTGGACCAGTGTGGGCACAATTCCGGCAACCACCCACAACGCGATCATCACGCCCACGGCGAGCAGTATCAACGTAGGTGCGAACACGACCTGCATCGACTCATACATGTCCTGTTCCATGTCCCGCCAGCGCAGGCCATTCTTCAGCCCTATCGCCATCACGAGCATGCCGGCCACCATCAAGGCCAGCTGATTGGGACCGTAGGATGAATCTTCTCCAAAGTAGCGCAGTGAGACGACCAGAGCCGCTACCAGAAACAGCAGCGGCACCATCGCGTCCACCAACGTCGGAGTTTTGACTTTTCGCGTCATGGCGGCGTTGCTCCCGTCCAAATCCGGCTCAACGCCCCGTCATCCGAGTACCTTCAGCAGTTCGACATCGAAGATCAGCGTGCTGTATGGCGCGATGGCACCGCCGGCTCCACGCGCGCCGTAGCCGAGCTCATGCGGGATGTAGAGGCGGTGCTTGGCGCCTTCGGCCATCAACTGCAAGCCTTCGGTCCAGCCGCTGATCACTCCATCGAGCGGGAATTCCAGCGGTTCGCCGCGCTGCACGGAACTGTCGAACACGGTGCCGTCCACCAGCGTGCCGTGGTAATGCACGCGCACCTTGGACTTGGCCGCAGGCTGCTTTCCAGTACCGGGTTGCAGCACTTCGTACTGCAGTCCACTGGTCGTCACCGTTACTTCGGCACGCTGTGCGTTCTGCTTCAGGAACTGCTCCCCTGCGGCCGCCATGGCGTTGGCCTGCTGCTTCTGCATGCGGTTCATGCGCTCCTGGATCTCGTTCAGCGCGCCCATCAGTTGCTCGTCCTTGTAGGGGCAGACCTCACCTTTCAGCACGGTGGCAAGTCCCTCCAGCAGTGCTTGCGGCACAAGGCCCGGAAAGGGTTGTGCCATCAGTTGTTCGCCTACCTGGCGGCCGATGCCGTAACTCGCCAGTTCCTCGACAGTCGTGTAGTTGCTGCTCATGTTTACCTCGTTTGGTTGATGCCGAATGGTAGCACGAAGCCGCAGGCCGGCTCGCTGGGGTAGAATGCCCACAACACCCTGAACAGCCGCCGCCGATGACCCGATCCCAACTGCTTATGCTTTGCTCCCTGGCGGCCATCTGGGGCGCCTCCTTCCTGTTCATCCGTATGGCCTTGCCGTATTTCGGGCCAGTGGCCCTCAGTGGCGGACGCTCGCTGATTGGCGCGCTGGCGCTCTCCCCTTTTCTGATGGGCCGTATCCCGCTGGCCTACCTGCGCAGCCATGGCTGGCACCTGCTGGCAATCGGTGCCATCAGTACGGCGGTGCCTTTCCTGTGTCTGACGCTCAGCACGAAGTACACCTCCGCCGGCTTCGCCTCCATCCTCAACGCGCTCACGCCGATCTGCAGTGCACTGATCGGTTTTGTCTGGCTGCAGGAGCGTCTGTCGCCGGCGGCACTGCTTGGCATCCTGCTGGGCTTCATCGGTGTCAGTGTGATGGTGCTGGACCGCGACACCATCAGCAGCAGCTTTCCGCTATTGCCGGTAGCGGCCGGCCTTGCCGCCACCTTCTGCTACGGGCTGACCGGTTTCTATATCCGGCGCTACCTGCAGGGCATCCCCTCACCGGTTCTCTCTGCCTATTGCCAGTTCGCTGCAGCACTGCTGATGCTGCCATTCATAATTCCCCTGTGGCCCGCTGGCGCCGTGCCGCTGCAGGGCTGGCTGCTGGCTGCCGCGCTCGGCATCCTGTGTACCGGCATTGCCTTCATCCTGTATTTCCACTTGCTCAGCCACATCGGTGTTGCGCGTACGGTAGTCGTCACTTATCTGGTGCCGGTGTTTGCGCTGCTGTGGGGCGCACTGTTCCTCGATGAAAGTGCCACGCCCAAGATGCTGGCCGGTGCTGCCTTGATCCTCACCGGGATCGGCCTCACCACGCGCGCACCGCGCCTGAAGCCGACCACTCTGACCCCGCCGGTACCCGGAGAGACCTCCGCATGATCATCAGTTTTCTCGCATCGCACGGCGGTTCCTCGGCACGCGCGCTCATCCGGGCGATGCAGGATGGCGAGATTGCCGCGCAGACCGGCATCGTCATCACCAACAACCGCGACTCCGCGATCTTCCACTGGTGCCTTGACCACGATATCCCCATACGCCATATCAGCAGCAAGACACATCGCGGTGAAGACAATGCCGATGAAGCCATCGCCACGGTACTGCAGGACGCCGGCACCACGCTGGTAGTCTGCTCTGGCTACATGAAGAAGGTGGGGCCGCAGGTGCTCGCGGCCTTTCCAGGCCATGTGCTGAACATTCACCCCGCGCTGTTACCGGCACACGGCGGCAAGGGGATGTACGGTGACCATGTGCATACGGCCGTGCTGGCGGCAGGTGAAGCAGAAAGTGGTGCCACCGTGCATGTGGTCACGACCGGAATCGATGAAGGCCCCATCGTTCTGCAGCACCGCGTGCCGGTGCTGCCGGACGACTCACTGGAAGTGCTGCGGGCGCGCGTGCAGAGTGTGGAGCCGGCACTGTATATCGAGGCAGTACAGCGCTTCATGCAACAACATCACGCGATGTAGGGAACCAGTAAATGCAGCCCATCCACATCTACCAGCACGATGACTGCCTGCTGCATGAACCAGGCCAAGGACACCCCGAATGTCCCGATCGACTGCGCGCGATCCGCGCCAGTCTGCACGGCTCACGCCATCCGCGTGCCTACCGCTTTGTGGAAGCACCTCTCGGCAGCGATGCCCAGATCCTGTTGGCGCATTCGGCACCCTATCTGGCACGCGTGAAAGCACGCAGCCCGCAGAGTGGTCACCATGCGCTGGATGCTGACACGGTACTGTCGCCTGGCTCGCTGCAGGCGGCGCTGCGCGGCGCAGGCGGAGCCTGTGCCGGTGTGGATGCCTTGATGCGCGAAGAATGCAACCACGCATTCTGTCTTACCCGCCCACCCGGGCATCACGCTACGCCGGATCAGGCCATGGGTTTCTGCATCTTCAACCACGCGGCCATCGCGGCACTGCATGCCCAAAAGCACTGGAAGCTCGAACGCGTTGCCATCGTCGACTTCGATGTACACCACGGCAACGGCACCCAGGACATCGTGCGCGGGCGTCCCGGTTTGCTCTACCTGTCCACGCACCAGAGTCCGCTGTATCCCGGCACGGGATTCGAAGACGAAAACGTGGCAGGCAACATAAGCAATTTCCCGCTGCCATCAGGCCTCAGTGGCGAGGATTACCAAGCCATCTTCAGCGTCGCCGTGCTGCCGCAGTTGCACGACTTCCAGCCGCAACTACTGGTAGTGTCGGCCGGATTCGATGCACACGAACGGGATCCCCTTGCCTCACTGGCGCTCACGGAAGAAACCTATTTCTGGCTGGGACAGCAGTTGCGCGCAGTGGCCGACCAGCATGCGCAGGGGCGGCTGCTGTCGGTACTGGAAGGCGGATACAACCTGGACGTGCTGGGCAGCAGCGTGGACGCCTGGCTCTCAGGTACCCTGCCAGCAGCAACCGTTATACCGGAAAATTGAACACACGATCCGGATATGGCTCATCCCGCAAGGTGAAATGCCACCATTCATCCGCCAGCGGCACAAAGCCCTGGCTGGTCATGGCGTCCTGCAGCAGTTGCCGGTGCGCGCGCTGGCGTGGTGTCACGTCGTTACTGTCAGGGCGTGAGCGAGGATCAAAAAAGTCGAAAGGCGTGCCCATGTCCAGTTCAAGACCGGTGTCGGCATCGACGAAGGTAAGATCGACCGTGCTGCCGCGCGAGTGGCTGGACAGCTCCACCAGATAGCCGAGGCGAAACAGCTCGCGCTTGTCGATGTGCGGATAAAAGAGCTGCTTGAGGCGCACATCGTCAGGTTGCTGCGTCCACGCGATGAAGAAGTCGACAGCGCGCTGTGGTCGATAGGCGTCAAAAAGCTTGAGCTGCAGGTTGGCGCAGCACAGGTTCTGCTGCACTTCGCGCAGCGCCAGCGCCGCCTTGTGCGTAAGCAGCATGCGGCCCTGTTCGTAGCCGGGCACGCGCTGTCCGGTAAAGTTGGCGCTGGAGGCGTAGGCGGCGTCGATGCGCAAGCCGGGGATGAAGGCGGCCAGATCGACGAAGTCGTCCGGCATGGCATGTTGCGGCTGCTCTACTGCGTAACTGTCCAAAGTGCTTCCCATGAAAATGTAAATCGAAGATTGCGACCTGTGCGGTTCACTCCAGGACGTAGGTGCCGCTGCGCTGACCTTGCCAACTGCTACCCAGTAACCACTCGCGGCTCGCGTCGAACAGCAGCTGCGCATCCTTTTCCCACATGGCATTGTGCGAGGCACAGGGCAGCTCCAGCAGCACCTTGTTGCTGGTACCCAGATCGGCGTGGAAGTGGCGGACCCGCTCGGGCTGCACCTGCGAATCGAGCAAGCCGATGACGGTGAGTACCGGCGCCCGTGTGGCCGCCACTTCCTGCGGTGTCCACCCGAAAGTGGGCGTACGTGGAGCGCGGCGCACACCGTCACCCCAGGTGGCGCCAACCGGATCGGAGGCCAGCATGTCCTGCCAGATCAGCTCGGCGACTGCCACGTCCACCTGCTGCTCACAGCCGGTCTGACGCTCCCAACCGGAAAAGAAGTCTGAACGCGACTGCTTGGTCATGGCGGCACCGGCGATGGGCGCCTGTTCGGCCGTGACTGCCGCTTCCCGATTGTAGGCTGGCGCCAGCAGCACCAGGTTGGCGACCTTGTCCGGTTGCTTGAAGGCATAGCCCGCCGCCCGCGGACCGCCCTGCGACCAGCCCACCAGATGTACCCGTGCAACACCGTGCTTGCCGCGCAGGAAGTCCACCACGGCGTCGATGTCATCCCAATCGCTGGCCATCGTGGTGGCGGCGGAGCCAAAGCTGGGTGCGCAGGCGCTACCGAACAATTCCTCCTGCTGCGGTGCGCTGAGGTTGCAGCGGTCATTCATCACGGAGGGGCGCGTGGAGCGGCCGTAGCCCGTCATGTCCATCGCGTAGGTGGAGAAGCCATGGCGGGCGAGATAGCCCATCCAGCTGTAGTCTGCATGCGGCACGTCGAAGGCCACTTCGGCCGGAGTGCCGGCGCCGTGGATGAACAGCACCACCTGGCCCTTGCCATCCTCGCTCAGTGACACATCAGCCAGGCGCTCTCGCACGTAGAGTTGTGCGTATTCCCCGGGCATGGATGGTGCGCTCGATTGCAGTGCCACGTAGTGGTCGCGAACCTGTTTGGCGGGCGACACTGGCAGTGGCGCTTGCCCCAGCACCGCCTGACTTGCGGCAAGCAGCACCAGCGCGGTGGCCACCACAGTGCACAAGAGACCGCTCCCGGCGCGGGACCAACCAAAATGATTCCGGGACAACGGGATTCCGGGGTAGTTCATGGCAACCGCCTCTCTGTTCACATTGGCTGATACATCTGCCGCAGCAGACTATGCCAGCCCTGCCGGCAGTTCAAGCCGATTGACCCGACCTGCAGTGGCAGAGAATAATCGGGCTACACGCCCGCACGCTCTACCCAAGAAAGCTCCGGCCCGGGCCTCGCGCCGAAGCGTCCATTACCAGGGGAATCCACATGCACAACGACGCAGCGCACGACAGCACTCCATCCATAGTCGACCGTCCCGATTTCAAACGCCGCCGCACCCTGCAGGCTACGGGCCTGTTCGGTATGGCCGCAATGGGCGGCATGCCCTTCTGGTCGCGGCTGGCAATGGGCGCGGACGAAGAACTGGTGCCATTCGCTGACATGCCGCCGGGATTCATCGCGCCACCGGTAGCGCCCGGCGCCATCCACTATCTCGACACCCGCGGTATCAGCAGTTTCTATACCCCGAACGATGACTTCTACATCATCCAGCACTACAACCAGCCAGACATTACCGCGAGCGAGTTCCGCCTCAGGATCACCGGCCTCGTTGAGCGCGAACTGACGCTGAGCTTGGCAGACATCAAGGCGCTGCCAAAAATCGAGATCGATGCCGGCTTCGAGTGTGGCGGCAATGGCGAGCGTCTTTTCCAGGGTCTCATCGGCAACGCCAAGTGGGGCGGCGCCTCGCTGAAGGCCGTACTGGAGCAGGCAGGCATCAAGCCGGAGGGCATCGAAGTGGTGTTCTACGGCAACGACAAGGGTGCGGAGACGGTACGCGACCTCAGTATCGAACAGGCCTTCGGTCGCAGCATGCATGTGGTCGATGCCCTGCACCCTGATGTGATGCTGGCGTATGAAATGAATGGAGAACCTCTGCCCTTGTACCACGGCGCTCCATTGCGCGTGTTGGTGCCCGGCTGGTACGGCGTGGCCAATGTCAAATGGCTGGGCCAGATCCACGTGCAGGACCGTCGCTACATGGGGCGCTTCATGGCGCGTGACTACGTCACACTGAGCAAGGTGGACATCGGGGGTGAAGAGCGTTGGGAAGAGCGTTCGGTGACGAAGATCCGCCTGAAATCGTCCATCGTGCGCGTCACGCGCAGTGGTGGTCGCCATAGCGTTATGGGCTTCGTGCTGAACGACGGCACGCCGCTGCAGTCCGTGGAAATCAGCATCGATGGCGGCACCTGGCAGCGCGCGGAGATTGATCCGCAGTCCACGCAATATTCGTGGAAGCTCTTCACCTATGAGTGGAACGACCCCACCCCGGGCGAGCACACGCTGGTGTCCCGTGTCACCGATGTCAACGGCCAGGTGCAGGCCACACCGGAAGAAATGCCCGAAAAACCCACGCGCTGGGAAAACTACGCGCAGTTCCCGCGCAAGGTACTGGTGTCCTGAGACTGGTGTAGGGGCGGGCGCGGGGGCCCGCCTCTACGGAGAGTCAGACGTCTGCATGAAAAGCCGACACCGCGCCCGCATCACACCGTATTGCGGATCGGCACTACCGGATCCACTTCAGCCTCGTAATCCACGCCCGGCACTTCAAAGCCGAACAGCTGCAGGAAACCCTGCTTGTAGCCGGCAAAATCCGACAGTTCATTGACACTTTCGGTGGTGATGCGATCCCACAGCGCCGCGACTTGCTGCTGGATGGCCGGCTCCAGTTCCTTGTAGTCCGCGCGCCAGCGGCCTTCCGCGTCGAGACGCGGCGCGCTGCCGTACAGACTTTCGCGGAACAGCAGGTCAATCTGTTCGATGCAACCTTCATGCGTGCCGGCCTGCTTCATTACCTTGAACAGCAGTGCCAGATACAGCGGCATCACGGGAATCGCGGAGGAGGCCTGTGTGACTACAGCCTTCAACACGGCCACTCGCGCTTCGCCACCACGCGGGGCGAGTCTGGCATTCAGGACCTGCGCTTTCGCATCCAGATCCTTCTTGGCCGCACCGATGGTGCCGTTCCAGTAGATGTCCCAGGTCAGCTCTGCACCCAGGTAGGTGTAAGCCGTGGTAATCGCGTCCGGCGCCAGCACGCCAGCCTTGTCCAGCGCGTCGATCCAGAACTGCCAGTCCTCACCACCCATTACCGCCACGGTGTTGGCGATTTCCTCTTCAGTTGCTGCCGCCACCGACATCTCCTGGATAACTTCCTTGTCGGTGTTGATGCCGCGCATCGTGATGTCCTGACCGATGGGTTTCAGCGTGGAGGTATGCACGACACCGGTAACGGGATGCTGACGCCGCGGCGAGGCGAGGCTGTAGATCACAAGATCCACTTGGCCGAGGTCTGCCTTGATGGTATCGATGGCCTTCTGCTTGATGGCGTCAGAGAAAGCATCTCCGTTGATGCTTTTTGCATAAAGCCCGCGGGCGTCAGCCCAGTTGTGAAACGCAGCTGAGTTATACCAGCCGGCGGACCCGGGTCTGTCTTCACTGCCTTCCTTCTCGAAGAATACGCCCAGTGTGGCAGCTCCGGCGCCGGCCGCAGCCGTAATGCGTGAGGACAGGCCATAGCCAGTCGATGCCCCGATGATGAGTACCTTCTTCGGGCCAATGATGGGACCTCGCTGCTGCACATAAGCGATCTGCTGGTGCACGTTGGCGGCACAGCCGACGGGATGGGTGGTGACGCACATGAAGCCGCGCACGCGGGGTTTGATGATCATGGTTGGCCCTGTCCTATGGTGAAAAAGTGGGCGAATTCTAGCACAGCCGCACCAGCCTCCGGCTCAAGGCAACGCGAGTGCCGCCTGTCGCGCGGCAGTATCCAGACGCGCCAACTGCCGTGCTTTTTCGTAGAAACAGGGCAGCGCATCCGCGCAATCCTGCAGCAGTCGCCGGAAGGCCGGTACCTGGGCGTTGTAGGTAGCCACCGTCAGCAGCATCGCATTGTTGATATCCTGCGCCAACCAGGCATCGTAGCTGCCATCACCATTCCACTGCTGTTTCAGTTGCTGGTATTGAGTGCGCAATTGATCGAGGCGTGCCTGCTTGGCGGCGCGCAATGTTTGAGCCTGCTCCTTGCCGACAGTCTGGTTAATCGCGGTTTGGTTGCCCGAATAGAGCATGCGCAGGTCCGCAACCGCCGCCTGTACCAACGCGACAAACTGCTCGCGGCGTTGCTGTGCAGTGTCGGCTCGCGTCAACACGGCCTGCGCCGCGTTCTCACCCTGCGTCTGCCGCAGCCAGCGTTGCAGACCGGCCTGCTCGACACTGGTGGCAAAACTCTCGTTGAAAGTGGTATCGCCTGGAATATAGACCACCTGGTGCGCGAGTTCGTGGAAGATGAGACTCGCCAGCTGCCAGGGCTCGCGGCCAAGGACCGTGTTCAGGACCGGATCGGCAAACCAGCCCAGCGTCGAGTAGGCAGTGACGCCACCGACATGGACATCATGACCTTGCGCCTGCAGTTCCGCTGCAAACTTGCGGGCGGCTGCTTCACTGAAATAGCCACGATAGGCCACGCAACCGGCCACCGGAAAACACCAGGTCAGCGGCTCCAGCGAAAACTCGGCTGCCGCAAACACATTCCACACAATGTAGGGTGCCTGCACATCGACATAGCTGGAAAACTGGCGACCAACCGGCAAGTGCAACTCGCTGTCCGCAAATTCGCGCAAGGCCTGCACCTGCTGCAATTGCTGGCGCAGGGCCGGCGGGGTCCCCGGTTCGGCCAACAGGCCGGGAATATCACGACGCTGTGCGAGCAGGTGCAACTGGCCGGAGATGGCCTGGCTGTAGTAGCCGACAGTATCGCACGCGGCCAGCAGCAAGGTGCCCGCGGTGAGCAGACTTGCGCGCAACCGGCTCACTCGATCACGCGGATTTCGTAGAGCGCTGGCCACAATTTGCCGGTGACAAACAGGCGCTTGCCGTCGGCATCCCAGGCAATACCATTAAGCACGTCGTCGAGCTGGCGGCTTTGGTACAGACCCGAAAGATCGAGCTTGCCCACTACCTTGCCGCTCTCAGGATCGATACGCACGATGAAGTTGGTGTACCAAACGTTGGCCCAGACTTCGCCGTTGATGGTTTCAAGTTCATTGAGGCGATCCAGCGGCAAGCCACCTTCCGTCACGGTAACGCGCTTCACTTCCTTGAAACTCTGTGGATCGAGGAACCGCAGCGTGGAGCTGCCATCACTGACGATGAGGTGCGTACCATTGTGCGTGATGCCCCAGCCTTCACCCGGCAGGAAGAAGGTCTGCTCCTGTTTGAAACTGTCCAGCGCGTACACAAAGCCAATGTGTGATTGCCAGGTAAGCTGGTAGATGTTGCCGTCGAGAATCGTGATGCCCTCGCCGAAATAGCGCGCACCAAGATTGCTGCGCTGCAGGATTTCGCCA
>JBIIWP010000174.1:0-3561 GCA_044338855.1 Pseudohongiellaceae bacterium
GTAGTCGGCATAGGCCTGGTAGAACTCGAGCATGGTGAACTCGGGATTGTGCCGGGTGGACAGGCCTTCGTTGCGGAAATTGCGGTTGATCTCGAAAACACGCTCGAAGCCCCCCACAACCAGCCGCTTCAGGAACAACTCCGGAGCAATGCGCAGGAACATGTCCTGGTCCAGGGCGTTATGGTGCGTGACGAAGGGACGCGCCACGGCACCACCGGGGATCAGCTGCATCATCGGCGTTTCGACTTCCATGAAAGCGCGCGCGTTCATGAACTGGCGGATACAGTCGACGATCTTGGAGCGTAGCTGGAACGTGCGGCGCGTTTCTTCATTGACGATGAGGTCAACGTAACGCTGGCGGTAGCGTACTTCGGTGTCGTGCAGCCCGTGGTACTTGTCCGGCAACGGGCGCAGCGCCTTGGTCAACAGGCGCAACTCGTGCACATGCACACTGAGCTCACCTTTGCCGGTGCGGAACACGAGGCCGCTGACACCAACGATATCACCGAGATCGAGGCTCTTGTTAAGCGCATTCTGTGCCTCGCCGAGTTCCTTGTGGTTGAGGTACAGCTGGATCTGGCCACTGCCGTCCTGGAGCACCATGAAAGGACCGCGCATGCGGATTATACGACCGGCGACCATGGCCGGAACCTGCTGAGCTTCCAGTGTCTCCTTGCTGGCATCGGCAAACCGCCCATGCAGGTCTGCAGCGAGCGCATCACGCCGGAAATCGTTGGGGAAGGCCATGCCGGTGCTGCGCAGCGCGTGCAACTTCTCGCGACGCTGCGCAATCAGTTTGTTTTCATCCTGATGATCGGTGGCCTGAATCTGCTCGGTCATGCGTGTGCTTCCGAAGTTGAATTGCGCGATGGTGAATTTCGCAGCGGCCCGGTTGGGGGGCCGGCAAGTGGCCTTATAGCCCCATTTTAAGACTGGCTTCCATGAAGCGATCAAGATCGCCGTTCAGTACAGCGCCGGTGTTGCTGGTTTCGATACCCGTGCGCAGATCCTTGATGCGGCTTTGGTCAAGCACGTACGAGCGGATCTGGCTGCCCCAGCCTATGTCCGCTTTTGAATCCTCGACAATCTGCGCGGCTTCGCGCTTCTTCTGTAGTTCGAGTTCATACAGTTTGGCCTTGAGCTGCTTGAGGGCCGAATCGCGGTTCTTGTGCTGCGAACGCTCGCTCTGGCAGGACACCACGATACCGGTCGGCTCGTGCGTCATGCGAATGGCGGAGTCGGTCTTGTTTACGTGCTGGCCGCCGGCGCCGCTGGCGCGGTAGGTATCCACGCGCACCTTGCCCATGTCCAGTTCAATCTCGATGTCGTCGTCCACTTCCGGCGAGACAAACACCGAGGAGAAGGAGGTGTGACGACGGTTGCCGGAATCGAAAGGCGATTTTCGCACGAGACGGTGTACACCGGTTTCAGTACGCAGCCAACCATAGGCATATTCGCCCTGCACAAAGATAGTGGCACTCTTGATTCCCGCTACTTCGCCGGCGGAGGCTTCCATCAACTCGGCTTTGAAGCCCTTCTCGTCGCACCAGCGCAGGTACATACGCAGCAGCATCTCGGCCCAGTCCTGTGCTTCAGTACCGCCCGAACCAGCCTGGATATCGACATAGGCATTGTTGGGATCCATGGGGTCGGAGAACATGCGCAGGAATTCGAGCTTTTCGAGACCGGCCTCGGTCTTCTGCAATTCCGCTGAGGCTTCTTCGAACAGCCCGGCGTCATCGTCAGCGGCGGCCATCTCGATCAGCTCGCGACAGTCGGCGAAGTGCTTTTCCAGGGTGACGATGGTATTGACGACGCGGGCCAGGTCGGCGCGTTCCTTGCCCAGGGCCTGCGCGTACTCGGGTTTGTCCCAGATTTTGGCGTCGCCAAGTTCCATTTCGACTTCGGTCAGGCGTTCCTGCTTCGTATCGTAGTCAAAGATACCCCCTGAGCACCTGAAGGCGCTCGATGCAATCGCGGATTCGTTGCAAGGACGCGTTGACTTCCAGCATGGGGGCTACTCCGTAAAAAAGGCGCTATTCTAACCGATGAGCCGTGCCCTGCCTATGCGATAGAATCGCAACCCACAAGCCCGGAGCCCCATGTCTTTCACCTATCGCCCACACTCTGCACACCTGCGTTGGCCGGATGACGGCATACCGCTCGCCACGGCAGATGACGACCCATACTGCTTCCGTGCAAATGCGCTCGGTGAGAACAGCCATGTGTTCCTCGAAGGCAGTGCGCTGTTACAGCGCTTTCGCAAAATCACCGGTGGCTCTTTCATTATTGGAGCGCTGGGGTTTGGCGGTGGCCTGAGCTTCCTCAACACATGCAGACTCTGGTGCCGCAGTGCCGCTCCGGCAGCGCGACTGCACTACATCGCCTGTGAACCGCAGCCTTTTCGCAAAACTGATATCGAACGCCTGCTAAGCTGCTTCCCGGAACTTGCAGATTTCACGGCGATCTTGCTGCCGCTGTACCCTGACCACACGACCGGCACTCACCAGGTGGAGTTGCGCTGCGGCGAACATCACATCAGCCTGACACTGTTGCATGATGATGCCGCTCCGGCGCTCGCAGCCCTCGCGGCAGAGGCAGCGTTCAAGGTGGATGCATGGTTTCTGGACGGGTACTCACCCATGGCCTGCCAGGCGATGTGGCAATCGCAGCTGCCACATCATCTTGCTGCGTTGAGTCATGCCGGCACTACATTGGCAAGCCAAAGCGTATTCGAGGGGCTCAGCCGGCAACTTGCAGCTGCCGGGTTCATCTGCCACGAACAGCCTGGCTTCAACGGCCATGACCAGACCCTGACTGCCAAGCGTGGAGCTTACGGGACTGATGCGCGCGCGGCTCAGGTCCCTGCAGCGCCGGGTACTGTCTGCATCATTGGTGGGGGGCTTGCCGGATGCAGCACCGCTTACGCACTGGCCAACGCTGGTTGGCAGGTCCAGTTGATAGAGCAAGGCCCACACCTGGCCATGGGAGCGTCCGGCAATCCACAGGGCATCCTGCATTTCAAACCGGGTACAGTCGATGCGCCGGACAACCGCTTCAACCTGCATGCCTACCTTCACGCCGCACGCCACTACCGCAGTCTGGGCCTGCCGCCGGAGATCTGGTCGCCTTGCGGTATGCTGCAGCTCGCGCATGACCACAAGCTGCTGAAGCGATTCGACACATTGGCACGTTCGGGTATGTATGCACCAGAGGTGCTGCAGGTACTGGACAGCGGTGCAGCCAGTGCCCGCAGCGGCGAGGCAGTGTCGCGTCCTGCCCTGTATTTTCCGGATGCTGGTTGGCTGTGCCCACCCCGTCTGTGTGCCTGGTACTGTGCACATGCAGGTATCCAGGTGCTGACAGGACACACGGTGACTCAACTCCACCGCAGGGAACCGGGCTGGGAAGTTCGTATGCAAGGCAGCTCCGGCCAACAACGGTTGCATACCAGTCATGTAGTTCTGTGCAACAGTGCAGACGCCTCCCGCTTCAGGGAAGCCTGCGCACTTCCCCTGATCAGCAACCGTGGTCAGGTGGACCTTTACGCTGGAGATGCCG
>JBIIWP010000021.1:0-35810 GCA_044338855.1 Pseudohongiellaceae bacterium
ATTCATCGCCCCGGGCCGCATCGTACTGGAAGACAAACCAATTCCTGAGCCCGGACCACTGGATGCACTGATCCGCATCACAACCACCACGATTTGCGGTACCGACGTACACATCAGGAAGGGTGACTATCCGGTACAGCCAGGCCTGATCATCGGACATGAGCCGGTGGGGATAATCGAGAAACTCGGTTCAGCCGTAAGCGGCTATCAGGAAGGCCAGCGGGTAATTGCGGGCGCCATCACTCCGTCCGGCACCTCCAATGCATCGCTGTGTGGCTTTCATTCGCAGTGTGGCGGTCATGGCGGCAAGCATGGCTTCAAAGCGCTCGGCGGCTGGCGCTTTGGCAACACTATCGACGGTTCCCAGGCTGAATACCTGCTGGTACCCGATGCCATGGCAAATCTGACCGTGATTCCCGATGGACTGAGCGACGAACAGGTGTTGATGTGCCCCGACATCATGTCGACCGGCTTCGGTGGCGCCGAAGCTGCTGGCATCCGGATAGGCGACACCGTCGCGATTTTCGCCCAGGGTCCGATAGGACTTTGTGCAACCGCAGGAGCCAAATTGATGGGTGCCACCACCATCATTGCCGTGGAGACCATTGCCGAACGCGGCGCAGTGGCGCGCCTCATGGGCGCTGATCATGTGGTGGATTTCCGCAAGGTCGATCCTGTTGACGAGATCATGCGCATCACGGACGGCCGTGGTGTCGATGTCGCGATCGAAGCGCTGGGCACGCAGCAAACCTTTGCCGCGGCACTGCGCGTGCTGCGTCCGGGAGGAACGCTATCCTCGCTGGGGGTTTACTCCACCGATCTGATCATTCCTCTGGGGGCTTTCGCTGCGGGCCTGGGCGACCACAGGATCATCACCAGTCTTTGTCCGGGAGGAAAGGAGCGCATGCGGCGTCTGCTGGAGGTCGTGGCGGCGGGACGTATCGATACCCGCCCACTGGTAACGCATCGCTTCAAACTCGAGAACATCGAAGCGGCGTATGAGCTGTTCTCACAGCAACGGGATGGCGTACTCAAGATCGCCATCACGCCCTGAACGGGCATGCCCGCGGGTGTGTACCTGTCCCGCAACTGGTTCGGCATGCGTGATTATCGTGTACTGAAATGAAGAACGGGTAACCAGTATCTCGCCGCACTGCATCGGCGGTGCGGCGAGCCTCGAACAAGCGACTAGAGCGTCGCGGGTACGTCAGGTATGCGTGCAGCAATGACCTCCTGCCGCGCACGACTGATGCCATAGATCACGCGTTCTCCCGCCACACTGCGATCCCAGGCCCAGGACTGCCCTTCGAACGGCACGTCGATCGTCGTCACGTATTCCAGCATCACGCCCTGCCTGGGCAAGCGCAGGACATGCAGCTGCGCGGCGTCATGACCGGTCACGTAGAGCAGGCCATCAGCACCCCAGTCGCCGCCGGAGCAGGAACTGTCGCCCCAGGTGGCAATGACCTGCGGCGGGAATACCCAGGACTGCAGTTCCTGCCAGTTGTCATCGAACTGGGACACGTAGGTCCAGCGCTGGTCGAAGCCCGGCGTGGTGCCACTGTCATTGTAGTTGGCGAAGCAGGCCCACCAGTAGCCGTTGTGGCGCACGGCCCAGGTCAGTGAGCCAAGCCGGATACCGAAGCTGTGCGTGGCGATTGGCTGCAGCGTGCGCGTATCGACCGTTTCCAGCGAGCTGGCCATCGGCAACTGTGAGAAGTTGGAATGCGACAGAATCAGCTGGTCACCATCTACCCAGCCCGAGTTGAGGTGGACGATGGGGCCGCCGCGCAGGCCGAACCATTCCGCAACACGCTCACCGGTGTCCTTGCGGTGCTTAACCAGAGCATGATTGCCGATGCCGTAGAAATACTCGGCATCGACGGCCACGCCCTGATTGGCTTCCATGATGTGCCAACGCTGCAGCTCGGTGGCGACCAGCCCATGGCGGGCGAGCTCCGGCGCCGGTGCCGCCGGCAGTGATTCGAGCCAGCTGCGGTAGGAAGCGCGCAGAGCCTCAGAAGCGCTGTCTTCTGCGGCGAATCCTGCCGTCGCCACCCCGGCAGCACCCGCGGCCATGCCCACCAGTACGCTGCGACGCGAGAAGGTATGACGCATCAGAACTTCCTCGAGATTTCGACGTTCCAGCTGCGGCCGGACAGCAGCGACTGGCTCACCGAGGGATCGTAGCCGAAGCTTTCAGAGGCCAGCGGTGGCTCTTCGTCCGTCAGGTTGACCACAGAGAGTCGCAGCTTGGCATCACGCAGCAGGGAGTACTGCGTGCCTTCGAACTGGTAGCCCACGGACAGGTTGTAGGTGATAAACGGATCGACCACCAGACGATAGATGGTCCGGCCTTGCGTGAAGAAAGGCTGGATGTACTCGGGACGACCCAGGCTCTCGTAGGTGGCCTGCGTGGTCGTGGCACCGGCGTCATGCGTCTCGCCGACATGGTAGATGCCAAGGCCCGCATTCCACGGTCCGTTACGCCAGAACACGTTGCTGGTGCTGCGCCACTCGGCCGCACCGGATGCCAGCAGCAGATTGTTTACGGTAGGCGCCACGTTGGCGGGCGACAAGGTGGTTTCTGCTTCGTTCAGGTAGGCCCATTCGGAACTGAACACCAGATCACCGAAGGACAGGCCCGGCAACTCATAGCGGAAACCGAAGTCCACGCCGCTGTGCTCGCTGGACGACAGGTTCAGGAAGGGCTGGTTACGCGAGAAGGTGCGCCCTGCGGCCGCAACGGGTTTGCCGGGATTGGCCGTGTTGTACGCAGCGAAGGCAGCAATGTCTTCCGGCGTCAGCGCATAGCGCACGATGTCCTGGTCACCCTTGTAGTTGGGAGTGCCACTGCCAAGATCGATCTGGTTGATCGCCACGCCGGCAGCAACCTGCTGCTGTGTGTAGGCACGCAGCAGTGCCGTATCGCTTTCGTTGATCTGAGCCGTGGTGCGCTGGCCCAGCAGGTTGCTGCGCTCGATGCTCCACCAGTCGGCGTTCAGGGTCAGACCCGGCGCAAAGGGTACGTCGATGACAAAACCGAAGGTGCTGCCTTCCGACTCTTGTGGCTGCAGATCCGGGTTGCCACCGAAGTACGTGCGCATCACGTAGGGGCCTTCGTTCAATGCCGGATTGCGGTAGAGGTCGGTATCACCCGCTCCTGCCGTGATACTCCAGCGCGGGCTGGTATACAGTGCTGCCAGGCTGGGTGCCATGAAGCCTTCGTTGTAGGAGCCGCGCAACATCAGCCAATCAACCGGCTTCCAGTTGAGACCAATCTTGGGCTTGGTGGTGCTGCCGAAATCGCTGTAGCGCTCATTACGTACCGACAGGTTGAGTTCCAGGCGGTTGACGAGCGGGATCGCGTTGTCTTCGCTGACCAGCGGCACCAGGAGCTCGGCGTACATGCTGGTGACATCGCGATCACCGATGACGTCCGGGCGCGGCGGATGCAGCAGGAAATCGTTGTTGGTGGTGTCCAGCCCCGAGCTGGCGGGGTTCTCTCCGCTGAAGGGCGGACGCAGGTCCTGCAGATCTTCACGGCGGTGTTCCGCACCCATGGCCGCCTTGACGTCACCGCCCCACCAGCTGAACAGATCGCCCGATGCCCGCACATCGGCACTGGTGATGGTGGCCTGAGCCTCGCGCCCGAACACGGCACTGAACGAATCAACCACCGACTGCGGATTGGTATAGGGCGCAGCGGGCACCACTGCGCCATTCTGCACCTGGAAGGTATAGCCGAAAGGATTGTAGGCAGAAGCATCAGTGCGCCCGATGGCAGCCTGCAGCAGGCTTTCGCGCACGTCAGGGTAGGCCGCGTCATTGCCGTTGACCTCGTTGTAGAACAGCGAGGCTTCCCAGTTCCACGATGCGCTGAGATCGCCCTTGAGGCCGGTAGCGAAACGCAGTACGTCGGAATTGGTTTCGATCACTTCGGGGCCCAGCCCTGCCAAGGTCATCTGCGTGAAGCTTACGGTGCGCGGAGCACCCGTAAGGCGCGGTGTACCATCCGTATTTGCCGCGCCGGTCGCGTGATAGAAGCGGGAACCATAGGGGTTGTAGGGGCTGTCGATCGGCATGACCATCAGCTTGTCCGACGTCGGCGCATTCAGCGCCAGCGGCTGGCGCTGCATGGTGGACTGCGCATCGTAATAACCCAGCTCGGCAAAGGCCGTCAGGCTCTCGGCGAGATCGTACTCGCCTGCCAGGAATACATTCACCCGCTCTACTTCCGGAGAGGCAAAGCCGAACTGGTTGAGGTCGAGGAAAAACTCCGGGTTGCTGGCACGGCTGGGCGCTGCAGTCGTGAGTGCCGGTGCGCCATTGACCGGGCGCAAGTAGTTGTTGGCGGTAGCCGTGCCGACACGGAAGGTAGGCCAATAACCGCGCGCGGAGCGTCCGTCGAAGGCACCACCGGCATTGTTGAACGGCGCAGGAGCGCTATCTGAATTGAATGAGGTACTGCTGAAGTCGCGATCCATGAGTTCGATGCTGTCGCGCGTCAGGAACTCGACGTTACCGATGTAGCGCGCGCGGCCGTCCGCGAGATCTGTGGCACCAAAGGTCAGGGCAACCTGGGTGTTGGCGCCGCCGCCATGCTCCGTGATGCCCTGCTGCAGGGAGACTTCCACGCCGTCGAACTCGCGCTTCATGATGTAGTTGATCACGCCGCCAACTGCATCGGAGCCATAAATCGATGAAGCACCATCGCGCAGGATTTCGATGCGTTCCACGCCTTGCGTGGGCAACTGGTTGACGTTGACGGCCTGCGACAGGCCCGCCGTCATCGGGTTGATCGCCATGCGGCGACCGTTGACCAGCACCAGCGTGGCCGTGGCGCCCATGTTGCGCAGGTTGATGTTGGCATTGTCGCCGCGTGCGCCGGAAGAACCGAGGCGCGTTTCATTCTCGGGCAGGTTGACGACCGAAGGCAGCGAGGTAAGGAGGTCCACTGGCAGCAGCGCGTTGCGCACTTCCATGGCTTCCTCGCCGATCACGGATACCGGCACGGTACCGTCGTCGGTACGACGGATGTTGGAGCCGGTAATCACGACTTCTTCGAGGACGGCTTCCTGTTCAGCGGCCTGTGCTTGCACTGCGGCACTGGCAGCCGCACTGAGCAGCATGCCCACGACAGCGTGGCGGACACCAAGTCGCAGGCTCAGCGGTCTGTTGTCCTGCGTTGTGGACGTGAAGGGGGCGTGGAGAGTATGGAATTGCATCGGGTCAGCCTCGGCATGAAGATTCTTGAAGTGGTATGAACAAGAATCTACTACACGCACGTTGGCTGGAGTTAAACGCCCCGTGACAGCCCTGTTAAGGGAGCGTCTACTTCTGCATCAACACCACAAGTTCGCGGTAGTTGCCCTGCATTTCCCAGGTGCCGGTATAGCCCACCGGCAGCACGAAGGCCTGGCCTGGCAGGAATTCATGCGCTGTGCCATCGGGCTCCGTCAGGATCAGCTTGCCGCTCAGGACATAGACAAACTCATCGACGTCGGTCGGACGCCTGCGGTGGTCGGTGGTGGCCGGCGTGGATTCGAAGATGGATACTGCCAGCTCCTTGCCTTCGAACAGGCTGGCCACGCGCATGTTCAACTCGCCTGCTACCAGGATGTCGCTGTAGGCATCTGCAGGTATGGCAGTGAGATCGAGGCCGGCCATCTTGTCGGCATCGAGCCGCACTGGGGCGGGTGAAGCGCTGTCGGCGGCGGCAGTGAAAGACGAGGCCAGGGTGACTGCCACAAGGGTAGGAAGTGTGCTGTTGCGCAGGGTCATGTTTCCTCCAGGATGCATCAGGGTGTCCCGACTGGCCTAATACCGGATGGCTGCGGGTGGAAGCATGGTAAGGGCGGGAGCCCGCGCGGCGCTACTCCCTTGGGCTCAGGTCCGCGTGTGCAGGGCTGGATCCGTGCAGGCCCGGGCCCACTGGCCCAGGGTCTTTCCCTGCAACAGCCAGCCGGCGCCGGCAATTTCGATCCACGGCTCCAGCACGAAACGCCGTTCATGCGCCCGCGGATGCGGCAGGGTCAGGAACGTGGTTGCGCGCGCTTCAGTGCGGAACGCCAGCAGGTCCAGATCCAGCGTGCGCGCTTCGTTGACCACACCACTGCGCACACGGCCAAAGCGCTGTTCCAGCACCTGCAGCTTCAACAACAGCGCTTCGGGCGTTTCATCGGGCAGCGGCAGCAAACCCACCACGCCATTCAAATACTGCGGCGAGCCGGGAGGACAATCCTTGGGGTCGGATTCGTAGAACGACGATACCAGCAGAGGCTGTAAGGAGAGTTTCTGCAGCTCTGGCAATACGGCCTGCAAGGTGGCCGCAGGATCACCTGCGCCGAACGGCAGGTTGGCGCCAAGCGCGACGAACGCAAAGACGCTTGGCTTTGCCTTCAACGCGCCGGAAGTAGTCATGGGCCTACTGGTGGTAGAACGCCGACATCTCGTGCACGGCGTCGATGAAGACCTTGGCCTGGTCCGGGTTCACGTGCTGGTGGATGCCGTGGCCGAGGTTGAAGACATGACCTTCGCCCTGGCCGAAGCCGCCCAGGATTGCCGCCACTTCCTCGCGGATGCGTTCGGGCGGTGCGTACAGTACGGCCGGATCCATATTGCCCTGCAGGGCCACCTTGTCACCGATACGCTTGCGCGCATCACGGATGTCGATGGTCCAGTCGAGACCCACGCAGTCGGCACCGCACTGTGCGATGCGCTCCAGCCACAGGCCGCCATTCTTGGTGAATACGATGACAGGCACGATGCGGCCTTCGTGTTCGCGGATGAGGCCCTTGATGATTTTTTCCATATAGTGCAGCGAGAACACCTCGTAAAAATGCGGGCTCAGCACTCCGCCCCAGGTGTCGAAGATCTGCACGGCTTGCGCACCGGCGCGGATCTGCGCATTGAGGTAGTCGATGACGGACAACGCAATTTTTTCGAGCAGCGCGTGCATCAGCTGCGGCGTCGCCATCATCATGGCTTTGACGATGGAGAAATCCTTGCTGCCGCCGCCTTCCACCATGTACGTGGCGATGGTCCAGGGGCTGCCGGAAAACCCGATCAGCGGTACGCTGCCGTTCAGTTCCTTGCGGATGAGTTTTACAGCCTCCATTACGTAGGGCAGATCGCGCTCGGCGTTGATCACGGGCAGTGCATCAACATCGGCTGCGGTGCGTACGGGGCGCTTGAAGCGCGGGCCCTCGCCCTGCTCGAAGTAGAGGCCGATACCCATGGCGTCAGGCACGGTGAGGATGTCGGAGAACAGGATCGCAGCGTCCAGATCGAAGCGGCGCAGCGGCTGCAGCGTCACTTCGCAGGCCAGTTCCGGGTTCATGCACAGGCTCAGGAAATCACCGGCCTGCGCGCGCGTGGCGCGGTATTCAGGCAGATAGCGGCCGGCCTGTCGCATCATCCATACCGGCGTCAAATCCACCGGCTGGCGCAGCAGGGCCCGAAGAAAGCGATCGTTTTTCAGTGCCGTCATTTCAGACCTTCAGGTAATCGAGGATGCCGTTGCCGGCCTGGCGACCTTCCCAGATGGCGGTAACGACGAGATCGGCGCCGCGCACCATGTCGCCGCCCGAGAAGATCTTGGGATTGGAGGTCTGGAACGCATGCGGGCCTTCGGCCGGGGCGAGCACGCGGCCGCGACTGTCCATCTTGATGCCGAAATCGGCAAACCATGGCGCCGGGCTGGGTTGAAAGCCGAACGCGACCAGCACGGCGTCGGCTGGCATGATCACTTCGCTGCCAGGGATTTCTTCGGCAGAGCGACGGCCTTTGGCATCAGGCTCACCCATGCGCGTCTGCACGAACTTGACGCCGGTGACCTTGCCGTTGTCGCCCACGATTTCCTTGGGCTGGTGATTGAATACGAACTTCACACCTTCCTGGCGCGCATTCTCCACTTCGCGCCTGGAACCGGGCATGTTTTCTTCGTCACGGCGATACACGCAGGTGACAGAAGCGGCAGTGTGGCGGATGGAAGTGCGGTTGCAGTCCATCGCGGTGTCACCGCCGCCGAGGACGATGACGCGTTTGCCTTCCATACTGACAAAGGACGGCAGACTCTTGCCCTTGTAGTCCATCTGCTTGTTGGTGTTGCCGATGAGGAAGGGCAGCGCTTCATGTACACCGTGCAGATACTCACCGGGGAAGTCGCCCTTCATCGCGCTGTAGGTGCCCATGCCGAGGAACACTGCATCGTATTCATCGATGAGCTGCTGGAATGTGATGTCCTTGCCCACTTCGGTATTCAGGCGGAACTCGATGCCCATGGCTTCAAATATCTCGCGGCGCAGCGACATCACGCTCTTCTCGAGCTTGAACATCGGGATGCCGAAGGTCAGAAGACCACCGATCTCGGGATAGCGGTCGAACACCACGGGGGTTACGCCCGCGCGCACCAGCACGTCCGCACAGCCGAGGCCCGCGGGACCGGCACCCACGATGGCGACCTTTTTGCCGTTCTTTACCACCTTGGACATGTCGGGACGCCAGCCCATCTCAAAGGCCTTGTCGACGATGTATTTCTCGACGTTGCCGATGGTGACGGCGCCGAAGCCATCGTTCAGCGTGCAGGCGCCTTCGCAGAGGCGGTCCTGCGGGCAGATGCGGCCGCACACTTCCGGCAGAGTGTTGGTTTCGTGGCAAAGTTCCGCCGCCTGCAGGATATTGCCTTCCATCACCAGCTTCAGCCAGTTGGGGATGTAGTTGTGCACCGGGCACTTCCACTCGCAGTAAGGATTGCCGCATTCGAGACAGCGATCGGCCTGTACCTCGGCTTCCTCTTTCTGGAAGGGGTCGTAGATTTCCACGAACTGCGTCTTGCGCACCTCGATGGACTTCTTGTCAGGATCGATGCGATCAGTCTTGATGAACTGAAAGGTATCCTTGGAGCGGGCGATTATCTCGGACATGGGGTGCGTCTCACATCAACCTGATCACTGCGGGTTCAACGTAACGTCGTTCAACAACATCTTGAGGCTGGCGGCCTTGGGCTTGACCAGCCAGAACTTGCGCAGGAAGTCGGTGAAATTGTCGAGGATGTGCTGGCCCCACTCGCTGCCGGTTTCCTGCACGTATTCCTTGATCACCATGCGCAGATGGTTGCGGTACTCTTCCATGCCTTCCTGGCGGATGCGATGCACTTCCACGAGTTCGTGGTTGTACTTGTCCACAAAGTCCTTGTCCTGGTCCAGCACGTAGGCGAAACCGCCCGTCATACCGGCACCGAAGTTGTGGCCCACGCGGCCCAGCACGGTGACGAGACCACCGGTCATGTACTCACAGCAGTGGTCACCCGCGCCTTCCACCACCGCGAAGGCGCCGGAATTGCGCACGGCGAAGCGCTCGCCGGCGGTGCCTGCAGCGAACAGCTTGCCGCTGGTAGCCCCGTAAAGACAGGTGTTGCCTATGATCGCAGTGTCTTGCGACTTGAAGCTGCTGCCCGGCGGCGGCACCACCACGAGCTTGCCGCCCGCCATGCCTTTGCCGACATAGTCGTTGGCTTCACCGGTAAGATGCATGTTGAGGCCACCGGCATTCCACACGCCCCAGCTCTGGCCGATCGAACCATTCAGGCGCAGGTTGATGGGAGCATCACTCATGCCATTGTTGCCGTAGCGTTTGGCGATCTCGCCCGACAGGCGCGCACCGATGGAACGATTGAAGTTCTTCACCTTGTAATTGAAGATGCCGCCGGTCTTGTGCTCAATGGCAGGCAGGATGTCGCGCACCATTTGTTCGGCCAGCTCGCCCTTGTCCTGCGGCGGATTGCGCGTGATGTGGCAGTAACGCTCCTTGTCTTCAGTGATGCTGCTGTTTGAAAGCAGGTGATCGAAGTTGAGGCCGGCCTGCTTCTCGGTCTGCGCCGGCAAGCGCACCAGCAGATCAGTGCGACCGATGAGGTCGACGAGACGCTTGATGCCCAGCTTGGCCAGCCACACGCGCGTGTCCTGTGCCACGAACTGGAAATAGTGCATCACCATCTCGGCCTGACCGATGAAGTGCTCATCGCGCAGTTCCTTGTTCTGTGTGGCAACGCCGGTGGCGCAGTTGTTCAGATGGCAGATGCGCAGGTACTTGCAGCCCAGTGCAATCATCGGAATGGTCCCGAAGCCGAAGCTTTCGGCGCCGAGGATGGCAGCCTTGATGACATCGAGGCCGGTCTTGAGACCACCGTCGGCCTGCAGGCGGATGCGGCCACGCAGGTCGTTGGCGCGCAGTGCCTGCTGCACTTCGCTCAAGCCGATTTCCCAGGGCGTGCCGGCATAGCGAATCGACGTCAGCGGGCTCGCGCCGGTGCCGCCATCATGGCCGGAGATCGTGATGAGGTCGGCATAGGCCTTCGCCACGCCGGCGGCAATTGTGCCGACACCAGGACCGGATACCAGTTTCACCGACACCATGGCTTCCGGATTGACCTGCTTGAGGTCGAAGATCAGCTGCGCGAGGTCCTCGATGGAGTAGATGTCGTGGTGCGGCGGCGGCGAAATCAGCGTTACGCCTGGTACTGCATAACGCAGACGCGCGATGAGACCGTTGACCTTGCTGCCCGGCAGCTGGCCGCCTTCGCCAGGCTTGGCGCCCTGCGCGATCTTTATCTGCAGCACTTCGGCATTGACGAGGTAGTGCGGCGTGACGCCGAAGCGGCCAGAGGCAATCTGCTTGATCTTGCTGACGCGATTGGTACCAAAGCGTGCCGGGTCCTCACCACCTTCGCCGGAGTTGGAGCGGCCACCGAGGCGGTTCATGCCTTCGGCCAGCGCTTCGTGCGCTTCGGGTGACAGCGCGCCCAGCGACATCCCGGCGGAGTCGAAGCGCATGAGGATGTCCTGCAAGGGCTCGACATCGCTTACGTCGATGGCAGCAAGGTCTTCGCGCAACCCGAACAGGTCACGGATGGCGGAGACCGGACGCTGGTCCACCAGATCGGCGAACTTGCGGTAGTCGTTGTAGTCGCCGCTGCGCACGGCATTCTGGATGGTGCTCACCACATCAGGATTGATCATGTGGTATTCGCCGCCATGCACGAACTTCAACAGGCCGCCCACGGCGATCTTCTTGCGCGACAGCCGGGCGTCGTGTGCGAGCTTTTCCAGGTCATGCTGCAGGTGCGTGAAATTGGCACCGCCGATGCGGCTCATCGAATCGGGGAAGCACAGGCCCATGATTTCCTCGCCCAGACCCACGATATCGAACAGCTGCGCACCACGGTAGGAACTGATGGTGGAGATACCCATCTTGGACATGATCTTCATCAGGCCTTTGTTGATGCCCTTGCGGTAATTCTTGTGCGCTTCCAGCGATCCCATCTGGATCATGCCGGTGCTGATCATGCGATCGATGACGTCGTAGCTCAGGTAGGGATACACGGCCGTGGCGCCGTAGCCGATGAGACAGGCGATCTGGTGTGCATCACGTGCGCTGCCGGTCTCGACCACGAGGTTGGTGTCGCAGCGCAGGCCCAACACCGTCAGGTGGTGGTGCACGGCGGCAGTGGCCAGCAGGGCCGGGATCACCAGACGCCCTGGCCCGGGCATGCGCTCCGAAAGGAACAGGATCAGCTTGCCAGCGCGCGCCGCGGCCTCGGCCTTTGCCACAACGGCGCGGATGGCTGCTTCCAGGCCATGGGCCGGATCATAGTCCAGCGGCAGTTCTTGCGGCTCGTAGCCCGGACGGCTCAGGTGCTTGAGGTTCCAGAACTTGTTGGGCGACAGCAGCGGCGAATGCAGGATGATGCGGTCAGCATGCTCGGCGGTTTCCTCGAAGATGTTGAGCTCACGGCCCATGCGCGTTTCCAGCGACATGACGATGCTTTCGCGCAGGCTGTCGATGGGCGGGTTAGTCACCTGCGCAAACATCTGGCGGAAATAGTCGTACAGCGGACGCACGTGGCGCGACAGCACGGCGATCGGCGTGTCGTCGCCCATCGAGCCGGTGCCTTCGGCCCCCTGCTCGGCCAGCGGCTTGAAGATCTGGTCGGTTTCTTCAAACGTGACCTGGAACATCTTCATGTGCGTCTCGCACTCATCCAGCGGCATCGCCTGCAGCGGCGGCACCTGTTCTGCCAGCGAGGATTCGACAAAACTGGTGTTGTCGCTGATCCACTTGGCATAGGGCTGGCGCACTTTCAGGTAGTTGGCGACATCGTCGCTGTGCAGGATCTTGCCTTTCTCGGTATCGACCACGAGCATCTGGCCTGGTCCAACCCGACCCTTGGCGACCACGTCTTCCGGGTTGTAGGCGTTCACGCCGATCTCGGAAGCGGCGGTGATGAAGCCGTTACGCGTGATGACCCAACGCGAGGGACGCAGGCCGTTCTTGTCGAGCACGCACACGGCATAGCGACCATCGGTAAGTACAACACCGGCAGGGCCATCCCAGGGCTCCATGTGCAGGGAAGCATAGGTGTAGAAGCCGCGCAGGTCGGCATCCATGTTCTCCATGTTCTGCCAGCTTGGCGGCATGATGAGACGGATGGCCTGGTACAGGTCCATACCGCTCGTCACCAGCAGTTCCAGCATGTTGTCCATGGAGGACGAGTCGGAGCCGGTGAAATTGACCAGCGGTGCGATCTCCTCGATGTTCGGGATCGCTTCCGATCTGAATTTGCTGACACGTGCCAGTGCCCAGTTGCGGTTGCCCTGGATCGTGTTGATCTCACCATTATGTGCCAGCATGCGGAAAGGCTGGGCCAGCGGCCAGCGCGGCAGCGTGTTTGTGGAGAAGCGCTGGTGGAAGGTGCACATCGCTACCTGCAGCTCGGGATTCTTGAGGTCCAGATAGAAGTTCGGCAAGTCGGCCGGCATCATCAGGCCTTTGTAGGACAATACCGAGTGCGACAGGCTGCTTACGTAGAAATCGCGGTCCGATTCCAACCGCTTTTCGGACTTGCGGCGTGCCACGAACAGCTTCACGGAAAGGGCATTCTTTTCGATGCCCGGCGCGTCCACGAAAATCTGCTCAATGCGCGGCATGTTCGCCAGCGCCATGCGTCCACATACAGCGGGGTCCACGGGCACTTCGCGCCACCCGATCACATTGAGCCCCTGTGCTTCCAGTTCGGCAGCGAGCACTTTGCGGGCCTCGCCTGCAAGCGCCGGATCCTGGCTCAGGAATATCATGCCGATGCCGTAGTTCGGCGCCAACTCGTGACGGAACAACTGCAGGGACAGCGTACGCAGGAAGCCGTCGGGCTTCTGCATCAGCAGGCCGCAACCGTCTCCGGTAACGCCATCGGCCGCGATGCCGCCGCGATGCGTCATGCAGGTCAGCGAACTGATTGCTGACTGCAACAGTTCGTGGCTGGGCTGCCCCTCGATGTGAGCAACGAGCCCGAAGCCACAGTTGTCTCTGAATTCATCAGGATGGTACAGACCCGTTCTCATAGACCTTCTCTGCTACTGGTTAAACCACATGGGGTAAGGTGGATGTGCAATTCTGCGGGAATGTGGGGAGCGCTTGGCGCGCGCCCGCTATAGTCGCAAAACGGGCGGCCATTTTACACAAAGGCCAAAAATGTGGCAATGTCCTTGCCCTAGTCTGACCTATGCATCAACAGACTGATTTCACTCCGCTTTTACGCAAGAAGCCAGCACTGTGGACCAGCTTTGGCAAAGGTTTGGCCAGCGTTCAAACGGCAGGAACGGCGCCTCTACTGACCACCCAAGGCCAGCGCTTCGCCGGCCCGCAGAGTATGCTCAAGTTGCTCACGCGGCACACGGTCATCGATCAGCGAACCCCCTATGGCGTTCAACAGGATAAACTTCATGTGCCCCTGTTCGGCCTTTTTGTCCTTGCTCATCAGGGCAACAAAGGTCTCTATGGACATTTCGCGCGGTGGTGCCACAGGCAGACCTGCAGCCTCGACCAGCCGGCGCACGGCAGCCGCATCATCCCATCCCAGGTGCCCCAGGCGAGCGGACAAGTCCGCCGCCATCACCATGCCCGCCGCGACAGCCTCACCGTGCAGCCAGACACCATAGCCCATGGCAGTTTCGATGGCATGACCGAACGTATGACCGAAATTGAGTGTGGCACGCACACCACCCTCATGCTCGTCTGCGGCGACGATGGCCGCCTTATCGGCACAACTGACCTCGATGGCATGACTCAGTGCCACGGGGTCGCGCTGCAGCAACTTCGGCATGTTGACGCAAAGCCAGTCGTGGAAGCCCCGGTTATTGATGAAACCGTACTTGATGACTTCGGCGAGTCCGGCCTTGAGCTCACGCTCTGGCAGCGTCACCAGGGTCGCGGTGTCGGCCAGCACACAGCGTGGCTGGTAGAAAGCTCCTACCATGTTCTTGCCCAGTGGACGATTGACCCCGGTCTTGCCACCCACAGAGGAGTCCACTTGGGCGAGCAGTGTGGTGGGGATCTGGATGAATGCCACGCCGCGCTGGTAGGTGGCTGCCGCAAAGCCAGTCATATCGCCAATAACGCCGCCGCCAAGCGCGATGAGCGTGCAGGAGCGCGAGAAATTGTGCTCGAGCAGCGCGTCGTAGATGCTCGCGACCACGTCCAGGGTCTTGTACTCCTCGCCATCGGGCAGGATGACCGGCAGCACCGTGTAGCCTGCCAGCGCGGCTTGCAGGCGGCCGAGGTAGAGAGGCGCGACTATCTCGTTGGTGACGATGCACACCTGCCGACTACGGATATGCGGGCGCAGCAGCGCCGCATCAGCAAAGATGTCCTCGCCGATGTGGATGGGATAGGAGCGATCGCCCAGTTCTACCTGCAGTGTTTCCACGTTGTCATACCCTTGTTGGACGGCAAAGTGGCAGGGGCTCAGGCCCCGGCCGCCTGCCGGATCTGTTGCAGTATTTCAGTACAAACCGCGCGCGGACTGCGCCGGCTGGTCATCACGGTTATGTCAGCCACCTCGCTATAGAGGGGGTCACGGAGTTCCATCAAAGCCGTCAGCTTGGCTTTGGGGTCGTCGACGTTCTTCAGCAGAGGACGCTTCTGGTCACGCTTGGTACGCTCGACCTGTTGCGCAATGGTCGCCTTCAGGTACACCACGAAGCCACGCTTGCGCAGGTGTTGCCGGTTTGCGTCGGCCAGCACTGCACCGCCGCCAGTAGCCAGCACGATGTTGTCCATTGCGCACAGATCCTCTATCGCCGCACTCTCGCGCACGCGGAAGCCTGGCTCGCCTTCGACGTCGAAGATCCAGGAAATGTCGGCACCGGCCCGCTCTTCAATGGCCTGATCGGAATCATGGAACTGCTTGCCGAGCTCTTCGGCGAGCAAGCGCCCAATAGTGGTTTTCCCGGCGCCCATGGGGCCCACCAGGAAGACATTGTTCAAGGATTTCTGCATGCAAGAAGTTACCACCGTCCCGGTTGCAGGCTGGCGCCCGCAACTCAAGGTACGAATTTACTGCATCTGGCGCCGGCAAGGCCAGACTAGAGGATTTCGTTGATGATCGAGGGCGTGATGAAAATCAACAGCTCGGTCTTGGTTTCGGAGTTTTCGGTCCGTTTGAACAGGTTGCCAACGTAGGGCAGATCACCCAGCAGCGGCGTCTTGGTTACGGATGTGGTCGTTTCTTCCCTGAACACACCACCCAGCACGATGGTTTCGCCATCATTCACGAGCACGCGGGTGTTGACCGAGTTGGTGGCTATTGCAGGTACTGAGCCGGAACCCGGCACCACCGAGTCCTGGTGGATATCGAGCAGCATGATGATCCGTCCGTCCGGGGTGATCTGCGGAGTTACGTCGAGCGACAGGGCCGCTGTCACGAATTCCGTGGTGGAGCCACCGGCGGTACCACCAGCCTGGGCCTGGTAGGGAATCTGCAGGCCGGACTCGATACGGGCCTGCTGCTTGTCCTGGGTAGTGACCTTGGGTTGCGCGATCACCTCACCGTTGCCGCTGGCTTCGAGGGCCGAGAGTTCGAGTTGCAACAGGCCGTTGTCGCCCTGGTAGCCGATTGCGATGGACGACGCACCGGCGGTCTCAATCCCCAGATCGACCAACAAGGCCTCAGGAAAGGACGGCCCGGAAAGGGTATTCTGTGCCAGGGCCTGACTCAGCGGGGCTCCTCCCGCCACCGCCGCAGCGATCGCCTGGTTGTACTGGACGATGTTGTCCTGCATCGCCACGGTATTCGCAAGAGAGCCACCCAGCAGGAACTGATCCCCTGCTTCCGGAAACATCTGGTTGCCTCCCCAACGGATGCCCAGCGCCTTGCTGAAGCTGGTCGAGGCATTGACGATGCGCGCTTCAATCAGCACCTGGCGCACTGGGACGTCGAGTTGCGCCAGCAGGCGCTTGATATCGGCGATAACGGGCTCTACGTCCTGCACGATGAGCGTGTTGGTCCGGGCATCGACGGACGCCCTGCCGCGTGCAGACAATACACCACCGACACCGGCGGCCGGGGCACCAGCTGCGCCAGCAGCGCCTCCCGCACCCTGCAGGAGGTTCAGCAGGTCCTGTGCATTCGCGTAGTTCACCTCGATATACTCGGTTACCAGCGGCGCCAGGGCCTTGGTTTGTTGCGACGCTTCCAGCTCCCGCAATTCAGCCTGAGCGATTTCCTCGGCGGGCGCCACATACAGAACGTCGCCGACAAGTCGCTTGCCGAGACCACGCGGACGCAAGACCATGTCCAAGGCTTGGTCCCAGGGAACGTTGCTAAGGCGCAAGGCCATGGAGCCGGTGACGTTGTCGCCGACCACGAGGCTGAAGTCATTGAAGTCGGCCAGTATCTGCAGCGCGGTGCGAACTTCGATATTCTGGAAGTTCATGCTGATGGGCTCACCGGTAAACAGCGTGCCACCGGCTTGTGCATTGGCTGTGGCCGCTTCGGCCTCGGTCAGTATGTTCACGATGTACTGATTTCGGTTCTGGTAGGCAAGGTACTCGAAACCACCGTTGATCTCGGCCACGACCATTACGGAGTCACCCTCGGAATAGAGGCTCACGCTCTGTACCGGCGTGGCAAAATCGCTCACATCGAGCCTCGCCTGTTGCTCACGGCCAACAGTGGAGTCGGCAAACTCGACCACCAGGCGGCTGGCGCTCTGGCTGATGTTCGCATCCAGCCCTGTGCTGCCAAGACTGATGATGATCTGGCCAGTGCCGTTATCGCCACGCAGGAAGTCCACTCCAAGGATATCGCTTCCCTGTGCACTGACAGGTACGAACCCCGCTTCACCGGGACTTGTCTGTGGAGCTGCAGCTGCGGCAACGGCGCTCGCTGCCGCGACTCCCTGGACGCCCACCATCACGAACAGGGAATTGCCCTGCACGCGTGTTGAGTAGGGCTCGGCCTGCAACAAGTTCACCACCATGCGGGTACGCCCCTGTGCTTCCAGGATCATTACGCTGTCAGCGGAATTGAAGGCCAGCGGGAAACGACGCTCCTCAAGCCCGCTGCGCACATCCGCGAAATCCATGGTAAGCCGAGCAGGATTCTCCAGCATGAAAACATCGGGAGATGGCGGTACACCACTGAACTGCAATTCGATCTCAAAGGCTGACCTAGGCAACGCCGTGAAGCTTATATCCTGCAGCGTGGTCTGCACCTGTGCGGAAACACCCAATCCACTCAGGGCCAGTACGACCATCAGGCCAAACCGGGCAAGCAAGTTGCTGGCCGTGCGCGTCGCTTTCATCGTGGTACTTCCGATGGAATTGTCTTTTGTCATGTCCATGATCCTGGTGTCTGCCATTACTGCTGCAGTTGCACCGTCTGCGGGCGCTCTACCCAGCCGCCACTGCCCGTCGGGACTATCTCAACCAGATCGATCTGGGTTTCGCTGATACTGACGATACGGCCGTGGTTGCGCCCCATGTAGTTACCCAGGGCGACGCGGGATATCTCGCCAGCCTCATCCCGGATCAGCGCCCAGATGCGGTCGTTGCGCTCAAGCGTACCTACCATGACCAGAGAGCCCAGATTGAAGCGCTCCAGCATCTCGGGTGTGCGTGTCAGGTCCGGCTGAACCTGATCAGAGCGACTACGAATCAGTTCGTTGATATCGATCGGCAAGTCGAAGGGACTGCGCAAACTGGCGGCACTGTAGGTGAAGGATTCGTAGGAAACGAACTCCGGCAAGGGCTCGATTGCCGACGCCGGGCGGTTGATCGCCGCCTGCACATAGTTTTGCAGCGAAATCATCTCTTCCGTGCCGGAGCATGCAGCAAGCATCACTATCGGGCAGGCCGCCAGAATTCTGTGGAGGCGGTTCATCGTGTAGCCTCCGTAGCGTTGTAACGGTAGGTGCGGGCAAGTATCTGCATGGTCAATTCGTCACGATTGCCGGCTGCATTGATGGTGAAGTCATGCAGGGTCACGATGCGGGAGAGGCTGGCAACGCCGCTCACGAAGGCACCAAAATCGTGGTACCCACCGGTCACCCGAACATCAATGGGCAGTTCAATGTAGAACTCCTGGGCGACCTCTCTCTGTAACTGGATGGCATCCAGCTGCAAGCCACTGCCAAGTCCGGTGAAGGTTATGTCATCAAGCAGGCCGGGAACTTCGGTCTGGCCCGGCAACTGGCTCAGCAATGCGCCGAAGGATTCGTTCATCTCGACCATCTGTGCGCGATAAGCCTCGAGGTTGGCCGCCAGCACCGCCTTGGATTCCAGATCCGTGCGCAAGCCAGCTTCAGCACCAATGACGCGCGCCAGCTCCGCCTGCCGATTCTTGATCAGGAACCAGTAGCCGCCGCCGCCGCAGGCGGCAAACAGGACGATCACCAGTACCACCTTGACGGCGGCTGGCCAGACACCTATCGATTCGGGATCACCCAAATCGTTCCAGTCGAAATTCTTCAGCTCGCGAATCAGCTCGGCGGCCCGCGCTTTCAGTGTTGCAAGTATTTGCGGAGCTTTCATGGCACTCATGGCGCTGCCCCCCCGGTCGCATCTTCGCTCGGCGTTGTGATGCTGACCGTCAGCTGGAACCGGTTGCGCTGGGTGTCCGGAGTTCCGGCCGCACCCGCTTCTGCCGTCACTTGGCGCAGGTCTGGATTGGCAAACCACTCGGAGTCTTCGAGGGAGCGCATCAGCGCCGATACCCGGCTATTGGACTCAGCAATGCCTACGATCGATACACTGTCTTCGGTACGGGAGATCGTGTCGTAAAAAATGCCCTCTGGCAGCGTTCGCACCAATTCGTCGAAGAGCCTGACGATGACCGGGCGCCGGCCCTGCAAGTCCTGGATGACCGCCATACGGGCCGTCAGGTCCTTTTTCTGCTGCTGCAACTGGCGGATTTCCGCAATCTCCTTGTCCAGCAAGGCAATCTGCTGGGTCAGGTACTGGTTACGGGCATTCTGGTTGCTGATCTGGCTGACCAGCACCCGATCCATCGCGACCACGATCAGTGCTGCAACGCCGGCGGCAATGGCGAGCGTGGTAAAGAATTGCTTCTTGCGCTCTTCACGCTGCCGTTCGCGCCAGGGGAGCAGGTTGATATTGGCCATTACCTGAATCCCCGCATTGCAAGGCCACAGGCCATCAACAGGGAGGCTGCGTCATTGCGTAACTGGCCCTTGTTCACCTTGCTGCCGATCGTCATGCGCGCGAAGGGATTGGCCACCACCGTCTTTGTCGACAGTGCTTCCTGCATTTTCTCCGCAAGGCCTTTAGTGGATGCGGCACCACCTGCAAGCACAATCATGTCGACGTCATTGTATTGGCTCGACGAGAAGAAGAACTGCAGCGAGCGGCTCAACTGCTCCACCATTTCTTCACGGAACGGCTCCAGCACTTCGGTGGCATAGCTTTCAGGCAGTTCATTGTCGACTATGGCCTTCTCCGCCTCGGCGGGGGACAGGCCATAGTGCGATTGCACGGACTGGGACAAGCGGGCGCCGCCGAACACCTGCTCTCGCGTGTAGATGGACACACCGTCCTTGAGGATATAGAGGGTGGTCATGGTGGCACCGATATCCGTTATGGCAACGACGCCCTTGTCTTCAAGCTCCATCTGTTGGCACAGCAGTTTGAAAGCTCTCTCCATGGCGTAGGCCTCGATATCGACGCACTCAGCTTCGAAACCACCCATCTCCAGGGCTTCCACACGGCTGTCGACGTTCTCTTTCTTGCAGGCGGCCAACAGCACTTCCACCATGCCTTCATTCTTGCGGGAGGGACGCTGCCGCTCGAAATCGATCGCGACTTCTTCCAGCGGATAGGGAATGTACTGGTCGGCCTCCACCGTGATCTGGTTTTCCATCTCGGCATCGGTGAGGCTGGCATTGAGTTCGATGGTTTTGGTTATCACGGCAGAACCGGAAACGGCTACAGCGGCCCGCATGGTCTGGGCCTTGGCGAGGGAAGCAAGTTTCTCCATTTCTTCGCCCACCGCTTCGAGCTTCGCGATGTTTTTCTCGACCACGGCCCCCTCGGGCAGCGGACGGGAGGCATAGCGCTCCACCTGGAACTTGTCGCCACTTCTGCTCAGCTCGAGCAATTTGATCGAGCTGGAGCTGATGTCGATGCCCAGGACCGCTTTGGTCTTTTTCTTTAACAGTTCGAGCAAAACCTTACTCCGTTTGCAGACTTCCCGGTCCCGGATTTACTGTTCCACACAAGGCTTACAGCGTCCCTTCAAGGGCTGCTCTGCCGCCTGCGCAGGCTAATGTCCGAATTGCACGTTAATAAATTTAGCTACTGATTTCAAGTAATTATGTTACATACCCACAAATTACTTTAGGATTATGACCCAGGTCTATTTGCGACTGTCAGAACACAGCATGTTGTGTCCATCAAGCTCTTTGAGGCCTACATAGCCCATCGCCCCACCAACTTCCGGCATTGCACAAACCAATACTACGAAGTGCAGTGGATGCAAAAGCGTATCCTTCATCACCTTTCACTGCCGGCTGGACCGGGCCAACTGCCAATGCAGCATAGAACAGGTACAATGCCCGCACCATTTGATTTGTAAAACAATCGTGAGCAAGGACATCCGCAAAAAATTCCTCTCCAGAACCCTTCGCTTCCTCAGCTGGTGGGCACTCGCCGGCTTTTGTGGCGCACTCATGTTGGCGTCCGCCGAATTCCTTTACCTGTCGCCCAAACTGCCCAGTCGCGAGTCCTATACCAATATACGGCTGGAAAATCCGCTGCGCATTTTCACGCGCGACGGCCGCTTGCTGGCTGAATTCGGCAGTCGCCGCAGCGACCCGCTGAAATATGATGCAATTCCTCCCCTCGTGGTACAGGCCCTGGTTTCCAGTGAGGACAAGCGCTTCTATGGCCACAACGGCGTGGACCTGCTGGGCCTGGCGCGCTCCATTGCCGGCATCATTACCGGCAATGAGTGGGGCGGCGGCAGCACCATCACCATGCAGGTCACCAAGAACTTCTTTTTCGAGGGCGAATCGGCGTATTCACGCAAATTCAAGGAAATCCTGTTGGCCATCAAAATGGAGCGGGAGATGTCCAAGGAGGAAATCCTCGAGCTCTATCTCAATCGCACCTTCTTCGGCATCAGCGCATATGGCATCCAGGCGGCTTCCCGCCAGTACTATGACAAGTCGGTGGAGGAGCTGAGCCTGTCCGAGATTGCCACCTTGATTGGCATCATGCCGAGGCCAAATGCCTACAATCCGTTGCAGTCCCCTGAGTTGGCTCTGATAGAGCGCGGTCGTGTCCTGCGCCGCATGCGCGATCAGAGCATGATCACGCGCACAGCGTATGACGAGGCACTGGCCAGCCCCGAGACCGCCGAGCGCTACGGACGCCAACCCGAGCTCAGCGCCCCCTATGTTGCCGAAATGGTTCGCCTTGAAATGATGGAGCGCTACGGTGAGCTGGCACTAACCGACGGTTTCGAGGTCTACACCACAATCGACAGCCAGATGCAGATCGCCGCAAACAATGCCCTGATCCGCGGCCTTGAAAACTATGACCGCAACCACGGCTTCCGTGGCCGTGAGGACCACCTGGACCCGGTCGACAATGGTTCCGTGCAACACTGGCTGGCAAGACTGGCCAGCGAACCAACCGTGAACGACCAGATTCCCGCTTTTGTGACCGCCGTGGGCGAGCGCAGCCTTGACGTCCTGCTGAAGACCGGTGAACGCCTGACACTCGACTGGGAAGGCCTGCGCTGGGCCAAACGTTTCATCAATACGAGCAGCTGGACATCGTCGCCGAAAAGCGCCGCTGAAATCGCCGAACCCGGCGATTTGATCCGGGTAACGCAGAACGCCGAAGGCCAGTGGGTCTTGGGCCAGGTCCCCGAAGTGAACGGCGGCCTCGTGTCGCTGGACCCGCATAACGGCGCGATCATGGCGCTCAATGGCGGGTATGATTTTTTCAGCAATTCCTTCAATCGCATTACCCAGGCCCAACGCCAGCCGGGCTCCAACTTCAAGCCCTTCCTCTATTCTGCCGCTCTGGATAACGGCTATACCACCGCCAGCCTGATCAACGACGCCCCCCTGGCCCGAGCGGACTACCGCCCGTCCAACTTCGAGGGCAACTTCATGGGGCCCATCCGCCTCAAATATGCGCTGACCCAGTCCAAGAATCTGGTGTCCCTGCGCTTGTACGAAGCCTTGGGTGACGACGCAGTGCTGTCTTACATCGCGCGTTTCGGTTTCAAGCCAGAGGAGTTCCCGCGCAATGACCTCACCGTTGCCATCGGTTCGCATGCGGTATACCCGCTCGAGATGGCTACGGGTTATGCCGTATTCGCCAATGGCGGCTCCAAGGTGGAGCCCTGGTTGATCGAGCGCATCGTGAACTTCAACGATGGCGAGGTGTATCGTGCCGCAGTACCTGAACCCCAGCGCGTACTTGACGAACGCACCGCCTACATCATGAACACTATCCTGCGGTCGGTGATCACGGAGGGCAGCGGCCGCCCGGTGGCACGTGCGATCAAACGCAGTGATCTGGCCGGCAAGACCGGCACCACCAATGACGCCAACGACCTTTGGTTCTCGGGCTTCAACGGCGAGATAGTGACCACGGTCTATGTGGGGTTCGACCAGCCGCAGAGCCTGGGCCGCCAGGAACAAGCCGCGACCGTATCCCTGCCGATCTGGATCGATTTCATGAAAGTGGTGCTGGAAGGACGGCCGGAAACAGTGATGGCGCAGCCCAATGGCATCGTGACCGTGCGAATCAACCGTGACACGGGCCTGCGTGCGCAGCCGGACGAGGTGGGAGCGATTTTTGAGGTGTTCAGGGAAGAGGAGCTGCCCGGCTATGCCGCGGCTGCCGAGAGCAGCACTTCACCGGGCACACGAACAGGTACAGGCGCAGTGGACGATCTGTTCTGAGATGATCTGTTTTGCGATGATCTGATGCAAGAAACGCCGCAGCCGGCAAGCCGGCTGCGGGATATCAGGATCAGACTTTGCGCTGACCGAAGCGCTTGTTGAACTTGTCTACCCGGCCGCCGGTATCAACGACCTTCTGCTTACCGGTGTAGAACGGGTGGCACTGCGAACAGATGTCGAGACGCAGATCTTCACGGTGGGTGGAGCGGGTCTTGAAGGTGGTACCGCAACTGCAGGTGACGCCCACTTCTTCATACTTCGGATGGATGTTCGCTTTCATGGCTGGCCTCTCGCGGAGTATCGCCACCAGCTCGCCAGCTTCATCAGCTTTTGAGAAGGCACCATACTCATTGAATTGGTTGAATTTTTTCCCTTGCCCCGGGCCATCACAGGCCCATGTGACGGGGAAAAAGAGCGCGCATTCTACCAGAAGACCCCCGGCTGACAAGCGCGCGGCAGAGAATTCAGCCGGATCAACCCGGTTTGCCAGCCTGCTTGCGCAGTTGCCGGTGATTCTTCACCACCTCGTCAAATATCTGCTGGAACAAGCCGCGCACAAAATCCGCATTGATACCTTGCTGCTCCGCCTGATGGCGCAGGCGCTGCAGCTTTTGCTGTTCGCGTACCGGGTCGACGGACTCAAGATCATGCCTGGCCTTCAGCTGACCCACCTGCTCAGTAACAGCAAAGCGACGTGCGAGGGCAGCGATGATTTCCGCGTCGATGTGGTCAATGCTCTCGCGCAATTGGAGCAATTCACTGGGCACATCAGGCTTGGCTTCCGAGGGAGCGTCGGACGGTGCGGTTGCGGGCAAATCAGCTTGCATAGGGGCTGCCAGGTCTCGTTCGGCGTGTGAATCAGTCGGGGGTTCCTATACTATTGCCTGCAGCCCCCTTACTCAACCAGCCAGTCGTCCCGGTCTTGACCAGCCCCGCTCCCCCAAGCTTCATCCTGCGCGTCGCCGTCCCTTCGCCACTGCGCAAGTTGTTCGACTATTTGCCCCTGCCCAATCAGCCCCTGCCGCACCCCGGTGCCCGCGTGCGCGTGTCCTTCGGGCGTCAGGTTCTCGTAGGGATTGTGGTGGGCACCGACAGTGACAGCGAGCATGAGCGCAGCCGGCTCAAGCCGATCGACGCCGTGCTGGACGAAACCCCGCTGCTCGACGCCGCCCTGCTGCAGCTCTATTTATGGGCCAGCCACTACTACCTGTTCCCCGTGGGCATGGCGCTGCAGACCTCATTGCCTGCAGCGCTCCGCGAAGGCAAGCCGCTGGAATTACCGCGTAAGCAACTGTGGCAACTCACCCCTGCAGGAATTGCGCTTGAATCTGGCGCCTTGTCACGCGCAGCACAGCAACAGCGCATCGTGGACCTGTTGCGCGCGTTCGAGGCGATGGGCAGCAGCGAGCTCTCTGCCGCGCTGGGCAAGCCAGCGCGTGCCGCACTGCAGGCCCTGCATGAGAAGCAGTTGATCCTGCCGGTCGAGCGCGAACTGCCGCAGCGGCCGGTGGTGCTGCGCGAAACACCACTGACGCTGAATCCTGAACAGCTCGAAGCCTGCGCCTTGCTGGAAGCCAGTCTGGGCCACTTTCACTGCCATTTGCTGGAAGGCATCACCGGGAGCGGCAAGACCGAAATCTACCTGCAACTCATCGCCAAGGCACTTGAACGCGGCCTGCAGGTTCTGGTGCTGGTGCCGGAAATAAGCCTGACCCCGCAGACCTTGCAGCGCTTCACGCGCCGCTTCGACTGCAACATCGTGGCATTCCACTCAGGGCTGACAGACAAGCAGCGCCATGCCGGCTGGCTGCAGGCACACAGCGGCAAGGCCGACATCGTAATCGGTACACGTTCCGCGATCTTCACGCCACTGCCGCGCGCAGGCCTCATCATCATCGATGAAGAGCACGATGACTCGTACAAGCAGCAGGACGGCTTTCGCTACAACGCCCGTGACGTGGCAGTCTACCGGGCAAGCCAGCTCAAGGTGCCGGTACTGCTGGGCTCCGCCACACCGTCACTGGAAACGCTGCAAAATGCGCTGTCCGGCCGCTACCGGCACCTGGCGCTGACGGCACGCGCAGGCAGTGCCAGCATGCCGCGCCTGCAACTCGTGGACATGCGCCTGCAGCAGAGCGAAGAGGGATTTTCGCTGACACTGCGCGAAAAGATCCGCAGCCATCTCAGCGCCAACCAACAGGTGCTGGTGTTCCTGAACCGGCGCGGTTTCGCGCCGCTGCTGCAATGTTTTGCCTGTGGCTGGATCGCCGAATGTCCACGCTGCGAACGCAGCTATACCCTGCATCAGCAGCCTGCAGCGCTACGCTGTCACCACTGCGAAGCCAGCAAACCACTGCCGCGCGCCTGCCCCACCTGCCACGGTACACAGCTAGGTGGCATTGGTATGGGCACCGAACGCAGCGAAGACTTCCTGCACGATACCTTTCCGGACTATCCCGTAATCCGCATCGACCGCGACACCACGCGCGCTGCGGGCAGCCTGCAGGAGAAGATCGATCAAGTGCATTCGGGCCTGCCCTGCATCCTCGTCGGTACGCAAATGCTGGCCAAGGGTCACCACTTTCCGCGTGTCACGCTGGTAGCGATCCTGGACGCCGACAGTGGCTTGTTCAGTGCCGACTTCCGTGGCCAGGAAAACCTGGGACAGTTGCTGACCCAGGTGGCCGGCCGTGCAGGCCGCAGCGATGCCAGTGGTCTGGTGCTGATCCAGAGTTTCCACACCACGCATCCGGGCTTGCAGCAACTCACCAGCGCCGGCTACGGCCCCTTTGCGCGCCAACTGCTGCAGGAGCGCAAGGCTGGCGACTTGCCGCCGTTCAGCCGCTTGCTGCTGCTGCGCGCTGAAGCGGGCAAGCGTGAGCTGCCGCAGGCATTCCTGCAACGCGCACGTCAGCTGGCCGAAGCACTTGGACGCCACCACGTGCAGGTATTCGGCCCCCTGCCCTGCCCGATCGGCAAAAAGGCCGGTCTGTTTCGCTTCCAGCTCATCCTGCAGGCCAGCCAGCGCCAGCGGTTGCAGCGCATGGCGCACGCGCTGGTCGAGCAACTGGAGCAGGAGCCTGGCGCACGCCAGGTACGCTGGCAGGTCGATGTCGACCCGGTGGATTTCAGTTAGCCCCGCTTTCCGTGATAATGCAGGCCACTTTCGTCAGACTGACTTCCCATGTCCCACGATTTCGCCAAACAGCGCCAGGCCCCGGGACCGCGTCCGCGTCCCCAGCGCGCCGCCACCCGCACCCGCGAAACCCCGAATCAGGGCCACTGGGGCTGGTTTCTCAGCGGCATCTTCTGCGGCTTCCTGATCGTTGGCATCGGCTATCTGGGCCTCATCAAGCTGGACACTGCGGTGACCGAAACCGCCCAGAGCGCCGGCGCCAGTGGCGAGCCCACAGCGCGTCCCACTTTCAATTTCGGGTTTTATGGCGTGCTGTCCGAGGCCGAAGTGGAAGTGCCGCTGCCAGTCATTCCGGGCGAGCCCGTGGCGGAAGGCACGACGGCAGCACCTGACACTGCCAATACGGATCAGCCTGCAAATACCGAAACCACTGCGGTGGTAGCCCAGGTCCAGGAGAGCGTGCGCTATCTGCTGCAGGCTGGTTCCTTCCAGGATCGTGAAGATGCCGAAAACCGCCGTGTGAAGATCCTGCTGCTGAACATGGAAGCCAACGTGGTACCGGGCGTTGTCTCCGGCCGTACCTGGTACCGCGTCCAGGTGGGCCCTTTCAACGGCCGCAACCTTGCCGATGTGGCGCGCGACGCACTTTCCGAAAACAACATCGACTCGATTCCCCTCCTGCTGCGCTGAGGCGCTGCACGGCACTGCCCCGGAGTACCCATGGAACAACTGCATGGCACCACCATTCTCTCAGTTCGTCGCGACGGCAAGGTCGTCATCGGCGGTGACGGCCAGGTAAGCCAGGGGCCGACCGTGATGAAGGGCAACGCGCGCAAGGTACGTCGCCTTTACCGCGATCAGGTGCTGGCGGGCTTTGCCGGCGGCACGGCCGATGCCTTCACGCTGTTCGAACGCTTCGAAGAGCAACTGGAAAAGCACCACGGCAAGCTCACGCGCGCGGCCGTGGAGCTGGCCAAACTGTGGCGCAGTGATCGCGCGCTGCGGCGGCTCGAAGCCCTGCTGCTGGTGGCGGACCGCGAAAGCTCGCTGATCATCACCGGCAATGGCGACGTAATAGAACCTGAAGACTACCTGATGGCCATCGGCTCCGGCGGCACCTATGCGCAGGCCGCCGCCCGCGCTCTGCTGGACAATACCCAGCTCGACGCACGCGAGATCGTGGAAAAAAGCCTGCACATCGCGGCCAGCATCTGCGTATACACCAACCACAACCTCACCATCGAAGAACTGACGCTCTGAGTATCTGACATGGCCAAACTCAGCCCCCGCGAAATCGCCGCCGAGCTCGACAAGCATATCATCGGCCAGGATGCGGCCAAGCGCGCCGTAGCGATCGCGCTGCGCAACCGCTGGCGGCGCATGCAACTGCCGGAAGCGCTGCGCAATGAAGTCTCGCCCAAGAACATCCTCATGATCGGCCCCACCGGCGTGGGCAAGACCGAGATCGCGCGGCGTCTGGCACGACTCGCAGGCTCGCCTTTCATCAAGGTGGAAGCCACCAAGTTCACTGAAGTGGGTTATGTCGGCCGCGACGTCGACTCCATCATTCGCGATCTGGTGTTCGTGGCGGTGAAATTGCTGCGCGAACAGGAATTCGAGCGGGTGGCAGCGCAGGCTGCAAACGCCGCGGAAGACCAGGTGCTCGACATCCTGCTGCCCGGCCCTCCCAGCAACCAGGACAACGACACGCGCCAGGTCTTCCGCAAGAAGCTGCGCGAAGGCCAGCTGAATGCGAAGGAAATCGAAGTAAAGGTCAGTGCCGGCGTCAGCGGCATGGACATCATTGCACCACCCGGCATGGAAGACATGACGAGCCAGCTCAGCAGCATGTTTTCCAGCCTCGGCGCGGGCCGCAAGCAGACGCGCCGCATGACGGTGAAGGCCGCACTGAAGGCACTGCAGGACGAAGAGGCCGCCAAACTCATCAACGAGGAAGAGCTGAAATCACGCGCCATCGAGCTGACTGAACAGACCGGCATCGTGTTCATCGACGAGATCGACAAGGTCACTACCCGCAACGAAAGCGGCAGCGGTGGCGTCTCGCGCGAAGGCGTGCAGCGCGACCTGTTGCCGCTGATCGAGGGCTGTACCGTCAGCACCAAGTTCGGTTCGGTAAAGACTGACCACATCCTCTTTATCGCATCCGGCGCCTTCCATTTGTCAAAACCCTCCGACCTCATACCCGAACTGCAGGGCCGCCTGCCGATCCGGGTGGAACTGGAAGCGCTCAGTGTCGACGACTTCCGCCGCATCCTCACCGAACCCGACGCCTCGCTGTGCAAGCAGTACCAGGCCTTGCTGGCCACTGAAGGGCTGCAACTGGAATTCACCGCCGATGGCATCCAGCGCCTTTCCGAGATCGCCTGGCACGTCAATGAACGCACCGAGAACATCGGCGCGCGCCGCCTGCATACCGTGATGGAAAAGCTGCTGGAGGAAGTCTCGTTCGGCGCCGACGCCATGGTAAGCAACGGCAACGCACACATCGTAATCGATGCCGTGTTCGTCGAAGATCACCTCGGCGCCCTCGCCATCAACGAAGACCTCAGCCGTTTCATCCTCTGAAGCCCATTGCCATGCAACCTGACGACATCAAACTGCACAAACGCTCCGGCGTCCTTGAACTTGCCTATCCGGATGGCGCGCGCCACGAACTCACGGCGGAATTCCTGCGGGTGTATTCGCCCTCCGCTGAAGTGCGTGGTCATGGCCAGGGACAGGAAGTGCTGCAGACCGGCAAGCTGGGCGTGAAGATCGACCGCATTGAGGCGATCGGCAACTACGGCGTACGCCCATACTTCGATGACGGGCACAGCACCGGCATCTACACCTGGGATTATCTGCATGAACTCGGCCACAACCAGGAACCGTTGTGGGCGGATTACCTGCAGCGCCTGCAGGCCGCTGGCGCACGCCGTGAACCGGCCACGACCGGCGTGCAGGTCGTCAACATCATTCCCCTCAAGCACCACTAAGCCCAACGCAGGAAATCAAGGGGTCAGGTTACTTGATCAGGCCGTGGTGTCGAGCGCTTGCGCCCAGACTGCAGGGCAGGTGGATCATGTAACCTGACCCCTTGATTCTCAGGAAGCAACACCATGGCAGACACGAGCAAGCACAGCGCTGCGCCGATCTGGCACACACTGGCGCCCGAGGTTGTCGTGCAAGAGCTGGGTAGCGATGCATCCCGGGGGCTGAACGCTGCTGAGGTTTCCCGCCGCCAGCAGCTTCACGGCCCCAACCGCCTGCCGCAGGGCAAGACGCGCAGTGTCTGGCGCATGCTGTTGGCCCAGTTCTCCGATTTCATGATCCTGGTCCTGATCGGTGCCGCCATACTGGCCGGATTAACAGGCGACCTCGCCGATACCATCGTCATAGTGGCGATCCTGCTGCTCAACGCGCTGATCGGTTTCACACAGGAACTGCGCGCCTCCAAAGCGATGAACGCACTTCGACAATTGGCGGCACCGCAGGCCCAGGTGCGGCGCGAGGGCAGCACCAGCAACATCGCCGCCGGCGATCTCGTTCCAGGCGACATCGTGCTGCTGGAAGCCGGCAATCTGGTACCGGCCGACCTGCGCCTGCTGGATTGTTCCTCACTGCAGATCAACGAAGCTGCCTTGACCGGGGAATCGCTGGCCGTAGAAAAATCCACAACGCTGGTGGCAACTATCGATGCTGCGTTGGGCGATCGCTTCAGCATGGCCTTCAAGGGGACGCTGGTGGTGCATGGACGTGGTCTCGGTATAGTGGTTGCCACCGGCATGCAGACGCAACTTGGCAGTATCGCCAGCTTGCTGGAAGGCGCGGACGACACGCAAACACCGCTGCAGAAGCGCCTCGCGGTGTTCGGCAAGCGTCTGGCCCTGGGCATTCTTGGCATTTGCCTGTTGATCTTCCTCGCCGGCATGCTGCGGGGCGAGCCCGTGATGCTGATGCTGCTCACGGCCGTAAGTCTTGCTGTCGCAGCCATTCCAGAATCTTTGCCGGCAGTGGTAACCATCGCGCTGGCGCTCGGTGCTTATCGCCTGGCGCGCCAGCAGGCGCTTATGCGTCGCCTCAGCAGCGTGGAGACGCTTGGTGCCATCTCCTGGATCTGCTCCGACAAGACCGGCACACTTACCGAAAACCGCATGAGTGTGGACAGCCTTTGGTTGCAGCAAGAGCCCGTGGCACCAGAGACAGGTACACGCGAGGCGCAGCAGCTGTTCACGGCCATGCTGCTGTGCAACGACGCCAGACAACAGGGTGAGGCAATTCTCGGCGAGGCCACCGAAACCGCCCTGCTGGAGGCGGCATTGCAGCACGGCAGCGGGATGAGTGAATTGTCCACGAGCTTGCCACGCATCGGCGAGTTGCCCTTCGAATCAGTTCGCATGCGCATGACCACGTTCCATCAGGACGGCAGCGAGGTCATCGGCTACACCAAAGGCGCCCCCGAAGCTGTTCTCTCGCTCTGCACAGGTTGGTGGGAAAGCGAAGACAAGCCCGCGTGGGACGCTGACAAGGCAAGTGCTGCTGCAGCAGCACTTGCGGCCGAAGGCATGCGTGTACTGGCATTCGCGGCGCGGCGCTGGCCAGTCCAGCCCGATGCTGCGAGCGCCGAGAATGAGCTGCTGTTCATCGGCCTGGCTGGCCTCATCGATCCCCCGCGTGAGGAAGCCGCCGCTGCAATCGCCACCTGCAAGAGTGCCGGCATCACCCCCGTCATGATCACCGGCGACCATCCAGCCACCGCAGCTGCCATCGCCGACCGCCTTGGCCTCGCGGAGCAGGGCACGCGCCTGCTGACGGGCGAGGAACTGGAAGCCATGGAGGACGCCGAGCTGGCGACCTGCGTCGAGAAAGTGCGGGTCTATGCCCGTATGGACCCGGCCCAGAAAATACGCATCGTCAAGGCACTGCAGGCGCGCGGCGAGTATGTGGCGATGACCGGCGATGGCGTAAACGACGCACCGGCCTTGCGTCAGGCCGATATCGGAGTAGCGATGGGGCGCAATGGCACCGATGTGGCACGCGAAGCCTCTGACATGATCCTGCTCGACGACAACTTCGCCACCATCGTGGCGGCCATCAGTGGCGGGCGTCACATCTACGACAACATCCGCCGTTTCATCCGTTACATGCTCACCACGAACTTCGCGGAAGTCCTTGTGATCATGCTGGCCCCTTTGCTGGGGCTGCCGTTGCCACTGCTGCCGATCCAGATACTGTGGATCAACCTCGTTACGGACGGCATGCCGGGGCTGGCCCTGACGATGGAACCACCCGAGCGCAACCTGATGCAGCGCCCGCCGCGCCCGCCCGGGGAAACCCTCTTTGCGCAAGGCTTGTGGCAGAAGGTGCTGTGGACCGGCCTGCTGATGGCGCTGCTGGTGCTCGGCATCCAGTATTGGAGCATTCATCATTCCGGCTCGCACTGGCAGACCATGGTTTTCACGGCGCTGACCTTCACGCAGCTCGGCAACGTACTGGTGATACGCTCCGACCGTGAGTCCCTGTTGCGCATCGGCCTTGCCAGCAACCCGGTGTTGCTGGTCTGCGTGGCGTCCTCAATTGTCCTGCATCTGCTGCTGGTTTACCTGCCGTGGTTGAATAGCGTGTTCAGCACAGAGCCTCTGACCTTGCCCGAGCTCCTGCTGTGTGGCGCGGTGGCAGTGATGGTGATGCTGGCGGTGGAAGTCGAGAAATGGATGATCCGCCGGGGCTGGCTTTACCGGACGGGCCGGCAACGCGCGCTACAATAAAGGTCCTGCCGGCCTGCAATCCCGTACAATGGCCGCCCCTGCAGAAGATATATCCATGGCACAAAACGACGACAAGCCCGACGCCACCACCCACTTCGGCTACCGCGAGGTCCCCGTGACCGAAAAGGCCAGGCTGGTGGGCGGTGTATTCCATTCCGTGGCGCACAAATACGACTTGATGAACGACGTGGTGTCACTGGGCACGCATCGCCTCATCAAGCGCATGACGCTTGAGCTGTGCGCGATCCGCCCGGGCCAGCGCGTGCTGGATCTGGCCGGCGGCACCGGCGACTTTTCCCTGATGTTTGCGCCCTTGCTGGGAGCCGACGGCGAGGTGGTACTGGCCGACATCAACGCCTCGATGCTGCAGGTGGGACGCGACCGCATCCTCGACGCCGGCATGCCCGGCAACATCCGCTACTGCCTCGCCAATGCAGAATGCCTGCCCTTCGCCAGCGACAACTTCGACTGCATCATCATCGCCTATGGCCTGCGCAACGTCACCGACAAGGACGCCGCCCTGCGTTCCATGTTCCGCGTCTGCAAGCCCGGTGGGCGGGCACTGGTGCTGGAATTCTCGCGCCCGCGTAACCCGCTGCTGGGCAAGGCCTACGATGTGTATTCAAAATTCTGGCCCATCGCCGGCAAGGCCGTGATGGGCGATGCCGCCAGTTACCAGTACCTCGTGGAATCCATCCGCATGCATCCTGACCAGGAAACGCTGAAGGGCATGATGGAAACCGCCGGTTTCCAACGTTGCCACTACCACGACGTGATGGGCGGCATCTGCGCCATCCACATCGGCTACAAGGACTGAACCCCGGATGTCGCTGGCACTGCTGCAAACGGCCCTGTTGCTGCCTCTGGAAGCCCTGCTGAACGGCATGCTGGCGCTGGATGCCGCCAGCCGTGGACGCCTGGCTGCGCTGGAAGGCAAGACCCTGGCGGTGCAGTCTGTGCAGCCCGAGCTTGCGCTCTACGTCAGTATCCGTAACGGCAAGTTGCGTCTGGCACCACTGTTTGAAGGCGCGGCCACTGCCACGCTGCAGGGTCCTGCCAGTGGCCTGTTGCGACTGCTGCTGCAAGCCGAAACACCGGCGTCGCTGGCACCCTTCGGCGTGGAACTGCAGGGATCGACCGGCTTCATGCAGGACCTGCAGCTGCTGCTGCGCGACCTCGACGTCGATTGGGAATTCCACCTGGGTCGCATCATCGGTGACTTGCCAGTGGCAGCCATGTCCAAGGGCATCGAGAGCACTCTGGCATTCTCGGGGCAAACGCTGAAGGCTGCGCATACGAACGCCAGTGAATACTTCACCCACGAAAGCGGTCTTTTCCCCGCGCGCTCCGCCGCTGTGCAGTTCGAAGCGAGCTTGCAGGAGCTCGCCATGCAACTCGACCGACTCGAGGCCCGCCTCGCGCTACTGGAGCGCTGAGACAATGCGACTCCCCGCAACGGCGAGGAATGACATGGGTTTTTGGCCCACATTTTTGCTCCAGCCGGCCTTTTAGGCTATCGTGGCCGCCCCTGCGAGCCACCGTGACCCATGCGAAAATCACTGCGTCTGCTGACCATCTACCGCGTTGCCGCGTGCTATCGCCTGGGCGATCTGCTCGACAGCATCCCGCAGGCACGCATACTGCGTCTGTTGTTGGTGCTACCCGGTGCTGCACATCCACAGATCGCTACTCTCAGCCGTGGTGCCCGCCTGCGCCTGGCGCTGGAAGAGCTTGGCCCCATCTTCATCAAGTTCGGGCAGCTGCTGTCGACGCGCCGCGATCTGGTGCCGGCCGACCTCGCTGACGAACTCGCCCTGCTGCAGGACCAGGTGGCGCCCTTCGATGGCGCCCTGGCGATAGTCCTGGTGGAGAAAGCCCTGGGCAAGCCACTGGGCGCCACCTTCGCGGAATTTTCGCCGCAACCCCTGGCCTCGGCCTCCGTGGCGCAGGTGCATACGGCACGCCTGCACGGCGGCGAAGACGTGGTGGTCAAGGTGGTGCGTCCTGGTATCGATCTCATCATCCGTGACGACGTCGACCTGCTGCACGGCATCGCGGCCTTCGTGGAAGACCATGTGAAAGGCGGCAAGCGCCTGCGCCTGCGGGAAGTGGTGCGCGACTACGAACACGTGATCTTCGACGAGCTGAACCTGTTGCAGGAAGCCGCTAACACCTCGCAGCTGGGCCGCAACTTCAAGGATTCGACACAGCTGTATGTGCCCAAAGTGTACTGGGACCATTGCCGGCAGAACGTGCTGGTGATGGAACGCATCTACGGCATTCCCGTCAGCCAGGTGGAAGAACTCAAGGCCGCCGGCATCAACATAAAGAAGCTGGCCGAGACCGGTGTGCAGATCTTCTTCACGCAGGTGTTCAACCACAGCTTCTTCCACGCCGACATGCACCCCGGCAACGTCTTCGTGTCGCGCGAGCATCAGGAGAACCCGCAATACATCGCGCTGGACTGCGCCATCATCGGCAGCCTCAGCAAGGCCGACCAGCAGTACCTCGCGCGTAACCTGCTTGCCATCTTCAAGCAGGACTACCGGCGTGTAGCGGAACTGCATGTCGAAAGCGGCTGGGTCCCGGCGGATACGCCGATCCACGCCTTCGAGGCCACGATGCGCGCCGTCTGCGAGCCTATTTTCCAGAAGCCCATCCGCGACATCAGCTTCGGCCAGCTGCTGCTGCAGCTGTTCCGCACCGCCAGCCGCTTCAACATGGAAGTACAGCCCTCGCTGGTGCTGCTGCAAAAGACCTTGTTGAACGTCGAAGGCCTGGGAAAGCAGCTCTATCCGGACCTCGACCTATGGCAGACCGCGTACCCCTTTCTCGAGAACTGGCAGAAGCAGCGCCTGTCGCCACTGAACAACCTGAAAAAGGTGCGCGAGAAACTGCCGGAGTGGCTGGAGCAGGCGCCCGAGATCCCGCAGCTGCTGTACGACGCCCTGCAATCAGCTGGCGCGCAAGGCCAACTGCCGCAACTGGAGCGCCGCGTGCACGAGCTCGAAGCCCTGCAACAGGCACGTTCTCTCCATCGGACTGCCTCCATTGTGCTGCTTCTGCTCGTTATCCTGCTGGTACTGGTACCGGGCGCTGCTGCCTGGCTCACATCCCTGCCCCTGCCCTTGTCGCTGCTGGCCGCGGGCACCGGCCTGTGGTGGCTGCTGCGCCGCTGAAGCCTTGATTTTGCGCAGTATTTTTACGGTTTCTTGATTCCGATTGGAGTATGCTTGGCCCCCTCGCCAACAGGTGAATACAAATGCAGTCAGCTTGGCTAGACACGATCCGCTGGGACTCCAACGGTCTGGTGCCCGTGATCGCCCAGGACTGGGAAAGCGGCGAAATCCTCATGCAGGCCTTCGTGAACCGCGAAGCGCTGGGGCTGGCCGTGCAGGAGAACCGTGCGATCTATTGGTCGCGCTCCAAACAGCGGCTCTGGCGCAAGGGTGAAGATTCAGGCCATGTGCAGGTGCTGCACGGCGTGTATCTGGATTGCGACAACGACAGCCTCATCTACAAGGTGGAGCAACTGGGGGGCATCGCCTGTCACACAGGGCGTGCCAGCTGCTATTTCCAGCGACTGGACGAGCAGGGCCAGTGGCAGGCGGTGACGGCAGTCCTGAAGGA
>JBIIWP010000175.1:0-3458 GCA_044338855.1 Pseudohongiellaceae bacterium
TTCCTTGTCGAAGCCGCAGGCAGCGATGTCGTTCAACACCCATTCCTGATGGCCGGTTTCTTCCTCGATGTACTCGCCGATGGCCACACGCAGCCACTCCTTGCTTTCAGGCAGACGTGCACCGGTACCCATCAACAGCGGCACCGTGTGCTTGACGTGGTGATAGGCCTGCGCGAGGAAGGCCACATAATCGTCGAGCGAGATCTGGCCCTGGAACACGCGCGCAAAGATGGGAGCCGACAGCAGGTACTGCTGGCCAGCCTGGGTTTCAGTAAGCAGCTTCTGGTAAAAACTCATGACATTAGCTCCTGGCGGCAATCTGCACTGGCGGACGCGTAGTCCGGGTACAGTGCCGCAATATGTTGCTGGAAATGGTGGTTGATGGCGTCCCGGCGCGGACGCCCGTTGGAGGTAAGCAGGGCCGGCATGGCGGCGAGCGGCTGCGCCAAACGCAGCCAGCTCTTGATGCGGGCATAGTCCGGCAGGCGTGCATTTACGCGATCGATGGCCTGCTGAATCTGCGCGCTGCCGAGGTCCTGGGTGAGGGGATACAGCAGGGCACTGCACCAGGGCTTGCTGTCGCCCACCAGCACTACGTCGCGGAACAGCATCGTCGCCAATACTTCACTTTCGATCCACTCCGGCGCGATGTTACGCCCGTAGCTGGAAATGAGCAGATTCTTGCGCCGGCCTTCGATATGCACGAAGCCTTCCGCATCGATATGGCCAAGGTCGCCGGTGCTGAACTCGCGCGGGTACCAGTGCTGCGGGTCGTCGAGGTAGCCCAGCATGAGGTTGCCCTCGATGATGAACTCGCCATCGCGGACAGCCAGTTGTACATGCGGCAGCAGGCGGCCACAGGTGCCGGGGCGATCGGCAACCGGCGTGTTGAGACTCACCACCGAGGCGCACTCGGACAAGCCATAGCCTTCGTACACCGGCAGCCCCAGCGCACGCGCCGAGCTGATCAGGCTGGCTGCGACGCGCGCACCACCGACGGCAATGAAGCGAAAGGCTGGCGGCTGCCAGCCACTGGCAGCGGCGTGCACCAATACCTGCAGCAACTGCGGAATCAGGATAACGGAGTCAGGCTGCAATTCGTGCAATACCCTCAGGAACTGTTCCGGATGGCGCAGGCTGCTGCCTTCGAACCCCAGTTGCCGCAGCGATCGCAGCAGGACGGTGCCGCCGGCCAGCAGCGGTGCATATACGCCTCCGATATTCTCCAGCAGTACGCCCAGCGGCAACACGCACAGATGGCGCGGCGTCCGCAGGCCCGCTGCCTGACTCAGGGCTTCCGCTTGCAGGAGTTGGTGTGCGTTACTGAGGCACACGCCCTTGGGCGTGCCGGTGGAGCCGGAGGTAAAGGTCAGTTTGCCGGTACCGGTTGGCAGCGCCGGCAGCTGCTGTACATTGCGCGTCAGCAGGCTGAGACCGGGCTCGGGGCAAGCGATGGACTGCTGGCCCGACTCCTGGAACAGGCCGGGGACCTGCGTAAAGATCACATCCACGCCAGCGCTGTCCAGCACGTGCTGACACTGGGCATCCGAGAAAAACAACGGCAACGGTATGCAGGGCAGCCTGGCATGCTGGCAGGCCATATCGACCAGCAGCCACTCGACGCTGTTGTCGGCGTGTATGGCGACGCGGCGCGCACCAAGACTTTCGAGCGATGCGACCAGTTCCAGCACGCGAGCACGCAGGCTCTGCCAGTCGAGCCGCTGCCCCCCATCCTCCACCGCTATGTGGGTGGGGGCGAGGCGTTGATCCAGCAAGAGCAGCAGACTGTCCATTTCAGTTCCTCATCTCAGCTTCGTTTCAGGCTTTCGGCGAGGAAGTTGATTTCATAGCGATAAAGGCGCAGCACGCGGCGCAGCAGCGGGCGTTCCTGGATGATGCGCATGGCCTCGTCGAGGCTGCCGGCCACCACCTGCGGGTCGGTATCGTAATAGCTGCCCCAATTGACCCGATCCGCATCAGGGATCTGTTCCAGACTGGCCGCGGCCAGTGTCAGCAACGGGAATCCCAGCTTCTGCAGGTTATTGCGCAGTGCACGCGTGGCGGTAAAGGTGAGCCAGCGATACCCGGCGCGGTGCAACACGGCACTGAACAGCACGAAAAGCAGGTGGCTGGCACCGCGCTGGTCAGCCGCCAGGTTGCCGATTTCGACGAGGTCAGCGCGTGCGACACCCAGGCCGCTGCGGGTGGCCAGTACCTGCTCGATGGGGGCGCTGAGGTAGCGTTCGAGGAATAGCGGCTGGGCCTTAGCCGGGCCCATGCCCGCCACGCCCGACAGTGTCCCAAGACAGCGCATGGTCAGCAGATTGGGCAGGAAGTGCTGCAACTCGGCGTGATAGGCTGCCTGATAGCGCTCAGCCACATAGTGCTCCGCCTCATCGCGCAGGAGGTCACGGGCCGCAAGCAGCTCAAAACGTGGCCCCGGGTACAGGGTGCGGCGCAGCAGGGAATCGCGACGCTGGCGCACAGCCTGGCGCTCGCCGTCGGCGGTATCGGACTGGCTGCTGCTTGCAGCGGGTATTGCGGATTGAAAGGCGGCGTTCATGGATACTCCAGTAACATTGCACTGGAGCGCATTCTGGGCGGCCTGTCTTAAGACAGCCTTAACCCTTCCCGGCGCTGTCTGCCGCCACACTGCCGGGGCAGCATAAGCTTAGGCATTTCCGCGGCTCTCCCCTACAATAACGCGGTCCCCATCACGCTGCTTGCGCAGTACACGTTCATGCCGTTAGCCAATGTAATCCTCGAACTGTCCCGCCTCCAGAAGGAAGTGCTGGAGCTTGCCTCGCCTCCCGAGCAGGTGCGCAAGATCGTGGATTCCATTTCGGAAGTCGTTGGCACCGACGTCTGTACGCTGTATCTCGTGGACCAGCACGGCAACATGGCGCTGATGGCCAGCCACGGCCTCGTGCAGACCGGCCCCGTCACCATTCCGGCCGGGCGCGGACTCGTCGGCCTTGCCGCACGCAGCCGCCACCCGATAAACCTCGCCCGCGCCAGTGAACATCCCGATTTCTACTATGTGGAAGGCACGGCGGAGGAACGCTTCCAGAGCTTCTGTGGCATTCCGCTGGTGCACTACGGCAAGGTGGTGGGCGTGCTGGTGGTACAGAGCCGTGAAGCCGAGGCGCTGTCACCCGAAAGCGAGGGCTTCCTCGTCACTCTGTCCTCGCAACTCGCACACATCGTGGCAGACATGCCGGCCTCGATGCAGGGTGGCCATTTCAATACCTACATCCGCGGCGTCAAAGGCAGCTCCGGTATCGGTATCGGTACCGGCGTGCTGTGCGACCATGGCGACCTCTACACGGTGCCGGACGAGCCCTGCCCCGACGTAGACGCCGCCATTCGCCAGTGGCATGAGCTGATCGACATGGTGCAGCTGGAATTGAAGCAGGAAGAAAGCATGTTCGGCGACATCCTGTCCGACGGCGTCTCCG
>JBIIWP010000176.1:0-3442 GCA_044338855.1 Pseudohongiellaceae bacterium
TCGAGACTTACGATGTAGCCATCGTTCGTCGTGTAGATGATGTTGTCATCGTGAATGGCCAGCGCGCGGTTGGTTTCGTGCGCGGTGATGTAGTCGCCTAGATCTTCGGGCAGCTTGCGCTCGTAAGTCCACTGCAGCTCACCAGTATCGGCCTTGTGCGCGGTCACCATGTCACGCGGATGTGGCACATACATGATGCCTTGATAGACCAGCGGCGTGCCTTCCTGGATGGCACCCTCATTGAGTGGCTGGCTCCAGGCCAGCGCCAGTTGCGCCACATTGCTGCGATCCACCTGGTCCAGCGGACTGTAGCCCCAGCCATCCAGCGTACGGCGCCACATGGGCCAATCGGCATCGTCTGGCGCACGCAGCATGGCATCGGTGACTGGCACAAAGGAATTCTGGGCAACTGCAACGGAACACGACAGTGCCAGGACTGCAGCCAGGAGTCCGCGAGCAGGTACGAGCATGGTATTCCCCTTTGTTCTATTTATTGGTTTCACCGGAATCTAACAGAGTCGCCCCGGAGGTGTCACTTGGCGCCTTTACGAGTGCAGCGCTGCTGTCCGCAGAAGAGCCCTGACTGGTCCCGGGCCGGCATAATCCGTACCATGCAGGCCTTTTCGGAACCGCCATGAACCCTCACCCAGTCAAAGGCCAACGCTACGTCTGCGACGCCGATCCCGACCTCGGTTTGGGCCTCGTCACCGAGGTGACCGCGCGCACGCTGACGCTGCACTTCCCCGCTACCGGCACTACGCGCCAGTTCGCCACTTCCAACTCACCGCTGACGCGCATCCGCTTCGAACCCGGTGACAGCGTGATGGACCTGCAGGGGCACTCCCATCGGGTGCTTGCCGTAATGGAGCAGGATGGGCTGCTGAGTTATGAGGCAATGCGGCCCGATACCAGGCCGGTACGCTTGCGGGAAGACGAACTTTCTCCGCTGCTGAGCCTCGGCCAACCGCTCAAGCGCCTGCTGGCAGCGCAGACTGAGACCACCGCGTGGTTCCAGTTGCGCCGCAAGGCACTGGAAACCCTTGGTGACATAGAAAGTTCGCCGCTGCTCGGTTTGTGCAGCGGGCGTACCGAGCTCTTGCCACACCAGCTCTACATCGCGCATGAAGTCGCGCGGCGGCCTGCCCCGCGGGTACTGCTCAGCGATGAAGTCGGCCTCGGCAAAACCATTGAAGCCTGCCTCATCCTGCAGCAGCAGTTGTTCTCGGGGCTGGCGAGCCGTGTGCTGGTGGTGGTGCCTGACTCCCTGTTGCATCAGTGGCTGGTGGAACTGCTGCGCCGCTTCAACCTGCGCTTCACCATCCTCGATGCAGAACGCTGCGCCGCACTGACTGAACACGACTCCGGCAATCCTTTCGAATCCGAGCAATTGTTGCTGTGCAGCCGTGACTTCCTCGCGACGGAAGCCCGCTGGCTCGATGCCGCACTCGCGGCGCCCTGGGACCTGCTGATCCTCGACGAAGCTCATCACCTGTTGTCGGCACAGGACAACGATCGCGCCACCGCGCTGTACCAGCTCGCCAGCCGCCTGGCGACCCACATTCCCGGCGTACTGCTGCTCACCGCGACACCGGACCAGGAGGGACTTGCCAGCCACTTTGCCCTGCTGCGCCTTCTGGATCCCGGCCGCTTCCACGACTACGCCGCTTTTGTAGCCGGGCAACAACACTACCAGGCCCTGGCGGCACTGCTCGATCCCCTGCAGGACCTCGCTGTGATAGAACCCACGCAGCGTATTGATTTGCTGGACGCCTTGCAGGCCTTTGCCAGTGATACGGAGCTGCGCCAACTACTGGATACCCTACGGACTGCAAGCAAGGCCGAAACACCTGCTCTGTGCGAAAAGCTGCTCGCCGCTCTGCTGGACCGCCACGGTACCGGGCGCATCGTGTTTCGCAACACACGCCGCCACGTCAGCGGCTTTCCCCGGCGTCGTCTGAACCTGCAATACTTCCCGCTCCCATCGCTCTATGCCGCTGATGCAGCGCAGTTGCATCCAGAACTTGCGTGGCTGAAGCACACTGACTGGTTGCGCGAGGACCCGCGGGTAGCCTGGGTACACGAGCTCTTGCGGCAGCATCCACGCGACAAGTTCCTCCTGATCTGCCACAGCCGCGCCACCGCCGAAGCACTGGAGCAGCATCTCAATCTGGGCAAAGGCATCCGCAGTGCGGTGTTCCATGAAGGCTTGAGCCTGCTGGAGCGCGATCGTGCTGCCGCGTGGTTTGCCGAAAGCGACAGTGGTGCGCAGTTGCTGGTCTGCTCCGAGATTGGCAGTGAAGGCCGCAATTTCCAGTTCAGCCGTCATCTCATCCTGTTTGATCTGCCGGCCAACCCGGACCTGCTCGAACAGCGCATCGGTCGCCTCGATCGCATCGGCCAGCAGCACGACGTGCTCTTGCATGTGCCCTGCTTCGAGCAATCAGCTCAGAGCGTGTTGCTTGAACTCTACGACAAGGTATTCGATATATTCCGCGAGCCGAACCCTGTTGCTGCCCATGTATGTGCCGCCCTCGCCCCACTGCTCGCCAGTACCCTGGCGGCACCGGGCGATGTCTTGCTGCGCCAGCAACTGCTGCTGCAGGCAGCCAGTCACAACAGTGCCGAACTGCAACGCCACGCCCAGGGCCGCGACCGTCTGCTCGAACTGAATTCCTGCCGCCCGGCACAGGCACGCGCCCTGGTAGAAGCACTGCACGCACTCGAAACGGCGGATTCACCGGCGGTACTGCTGCAGGATGTGTTCTCCGCCTATGGCCTCGACTACGACATCAACAGTAATGGTACCTGGAACGTTCGCCCAGGCGACGACATGCTGCTGAGCGATTTCCCGCAGGTTCCCGACGATGGCATGACCTTCACCCTGCAGCGTGACCTGGCCGTGGTGCGCGACGACCTGCCCTTCGTCAATTGGCTGCATCCGCTGGTGCAGCAGAGCCTCGATCTGGTGCTGCAGGAGCACCAGGGCAAGGCCTGCGTGGCACAACTGCGCGACAAGCGCCTGCCCTCCGGCTCCCTGGTATTGGAAGCACTGTTCCGCGTCAGCGTATCGGCACCCTCGCGCCTGCAGGCTAAACGCTGGTTTCCGGTCACGACCTTGCGGGCAGTCGTGGACACACAGAAACGCAGCCTGGCCAAGAGCCTTACTGCAGGGTTTCTGGACGAGCGCTGCGAGGCGCTGGACAAAGTACAGGTACGAGGTCTGATCACCGAATGGCGCGTCGTTATCGAACAACTGGAACGCCTGTGCCTGAAAGTAGCCACGCAGCAACTGCCGGCTTTGGTCGCTGATCGTACTCAGCACATGCTTGACGACCTCGCGACCGAGACAGCGCGCCTGCGTGCATTGCAGCTGGTCAATACGCAAGTTTCTGACCAGGAAATCGCTTACCTGGAACTGCAGCAGGCACAGCTTGCAGCCTGC
>JBIIWP010000022.1:0-33854 GCA_044338855.1 Pseudohongiellaceae bacterium
CCGGGCTCATCAGCACTTCCACTCCGCTGCGATCATCCTCCACGACCTTCGCAGCAGGAGCTGCCGCTGCGGCCGCTGCAGGTTTGGCTGGCTCTGCCGAAGCAGCAGCACCCTCTTCCAGCACGGCCAGGAGCTCATTGCTGTTGATGGTGCTGCCTTCCGCCTTGTGAATTTTGCGAAGCACGCCGTCTACCGGCGACACCACTTCCAGCAGGACCTTGTCGGTCTCGATGTCGACCAGCAACTCGTCGCGTGAGACCTGCTGGCCTTCTTTCTTGTACCAGGTGGCGATGGTGCCATCGGGTACGGATTCGGGAAGGGTTGGAGCCTTGATTTCAATTGTCATGTGCTTACCTTGCCTGGTGTATTAGCCGGTTGTCATTTCTTTCGTTGGTTGATCTTGTTACTTCACTTCAGCGTAAAAGCATCCATGATCAATTGCTGCTGCTCACGATTGTGCAACGCTGCATAGCCAGCGGCCGGCGATGCCGAGGCTTCTCGGCCCGCGTAAAACAGCGACAGTTTGGGGTTGTGACGCATTATCACGTTGCGCATATGGTGCTGGCTGCTGTACCAGGCCCCCATGTTCTGCGGCTCTTCCTGGCACCAGATCACGGTCTCGAGGTTGACATACGGCGCCATGACTTCCTGCAGCAGTTCTTCCGGGAACGGATAGAGCTGCTCAAGGCGCACAATCGCCGTGTCCTTGTTCTCAAGCTCGCGGCGTTTGGCACGCAGTTCGTAGTACACCTTGCCGCTGCACAGGATCACACGCTTTACGTCCTTCGGCTTGAGTTTGTCGGTCTCTCCGATCACCAGCTGGAAGCTGCCTTCGGCCAGTTCCTTGAGGCTCGATACCGCCTCCTTGTGGCGCAGCAGGCTCTTCGGCGACATCACGATGAGGGGCTTGCGCAGGGGGCGGATAACCTGGCGTCGCAGCATGTGGAATATCTGGGCTGGCGTAGTCGGCACGCAGACCTGGATGTTCTTCTGAGCGCACAGTTGCAGGAAGCGTTCGAGCCGCGCAGACGAATGCTCAGGACCCTGGCCCTCATAGCCATGCGGCAGCAGCAGCGTAAGGCCACACAAGCGTTCCCACTTGAACTCGCCGCTGGCAATGAACTGGTCGATGACTACTTGCGCGCCATTGGCAAAATCGCCGAACTGCGCTTCCCAGATCACCAGCGCATCGGGACGCGTGGTGGCATAGCCGTATTCAAAGGCCAGCACGGCCTCTTCAGACAGCAGCGAATCGTAGATCACGAACTTGCGCTGGCTTTCGCTGATCTGCGTGAGCGGTGTATGGGTCTCCCCGGTATTCTGGTCATGCAGCACCGCGTGGCGATGCGAGAAAGTGCCACGACCAACGTCCTGGCCAGTCAACCGGACTTTGTAGTTCTCGTCGACGAGACTGGCATAGGCCAGCAACTCAGCACAGCCCCAATCCAGCGGCTGCTCCCCGCGGGCCATCTTGGTGCGGTCTTCCAATACCTTGGCTGCCTGGCGGTTCAAGCTGAACCCTTCCGGGATTTTCACCAGCTTCTCGGCGAGATCCTTCAAGCGGACCATGTTGATGCTGGTATCACAGGCCATGTTCATGTCATGGCCAAGATACGGGCGCCAATCGACATACAGCGCCGTGTTGGGCGCCATTACGAGACTCTTCACCACATGCGTGCCATTGTTCAACGCCTTGCGGTAGCTGGAATTGAGTTCGTCGGCTTCGGCCTGGCTCAACAAGCCCTCTGCGATCAGCCTGTCGGCATAAAGAGTGCGTGTGCTGGGCAGGCTGCGGACGGCCTTGTACATGACTGGCTGCGTGGCGCTCGGTTCGTCGGTTTCATTGTGACCGCGACGACGGTAGCAGACGAGGTCCACCACGACGTCCTTGTGGAACTGGTTGCGAAAGTCCAGCGCCAGCTGCGTTACGAACAATACCGCTTCAGGGTCGTCGCCATTTACATGGAAAATCGGCGTCTGCACCATCTTGGCCACGTCGGTACAGTATTCGGTGGACCGGGCATCATCCTGTCGATGCGTGGTAAATCCCACTTGATTGTTCAGCACGATATGAACGGTACCGCCGGTGTAATAGGCGCGGGTCTGCGACATCTGGAAGGTTTCCATCACGACGCCCTGGCCGGCGAATGCCGCATCACCATGGATGATGATAGGCAATACTGTACTGCCCTGCGTGTCCTTGCGACGATCCTGGCGGGCTCGCACCGAACCCTCGGCTACCGGTGCCACGATCTCCAGGTGCGAAGGGTTAAACGCCATACTGCAGTGCACTTCACCACCAGGCGTCATGATGTTGGACGAAAAGCCCTGGTGGTACTTGACGTCGCCCGAACTGTTGTAGCGAGCCCTGCCTTCAAACTCGTCGAAGAGCACCGAGGGATTCTTGCCGAGGGTATTGATGAGCACATTGAGTCGGCCACGGTGCGCCATGCCGATCACGATTTCCCTGGTGCCGGTTTCCCCGGCGCGCTGGATGATGTCGTCAAGAGCGTGGATGAGGCTTTCGCCACCTTCGAGGCCAAAGCGCTTGGTGCCAGGGTATTTCGAGTCGAGATGTTTCTCCAGCCCCTCGGCAGCGCTGAGACGCTCAAGAATGTGCAGGCGGGTCTCGTTGTTGAAGCAGGGCTTGCTGCCGGCAGCTTCGATACGACGCTGGATCCACTGCTTCTGTTCGATGTCCACGATGGCCATGAACTCGTAGCCAATGGAGCCGCAGTAAATGTCTTCCAGCACGGATACCAAATCGGCGAGGCGCGCGGCTTTTTGTGGAATGAAAAGCGGCTGGGTAGAGAAAACGGTATCGAAGTCGGCCGAGGACAACTGATGGAAATCCAGCTTGAGGTCGGGTACCTGCTCACGGTGCATCAAGCCCAGCGGATCCAGCTTTGCCTGCTGATGGCCGCGCACACGATACGAGCTGATAAGCTGCACTACATCGACCTGCTTTTGCTCATGCGCGAGGCTGCCTGGCAACTTGCTGTCGGCCGCGCTGGCCGCAAGCAGCTGACCACGCTTGGGCAAACCACGAAACTGTTCGATGATCCGCGCATGCGACACATCATTGTGACTGACACCACTGATTACAGGAAGCCCGTCAAAAAACTTTCGCCACTCTTCCGAGACCGAGTTCGGGCTCTCGATCCAGCTTTCATAGAGACCTTCGATGTAATCGATGTTGCCAGCCGCTAGATGGCTGGATTTCAACAGTTCCCTGATGGTTGCTTGCATACCCATGTGCTTCCCCGTTCTCTCCATTCAATCCATTCAATACTGACACCGGCACAGTCCACCGGCATTTCTTGTCTGTGTTGCTGCTTCAGATGCTGCGCTCGAGCAGCATGTTGCGGATGTGCCCGATGGCCTTGGTCGGATTCAGGCCCTTTGGACAAACCGCCACGCAATTCATGATGCCTCTGCAGCGGAACACGCTGAAGGGATCTTCCAGATCGGCCAGGCGCTCCTCGGTCTTCGTGTCGCGGCTGTCCGCGAGAAAACGATAGGCCTGCAGCAAACCGGCTGGCCCGATGAATTTATCAGGATTCCACCAGAACGACGGACAACTGGTGGAACAGCAGGCGCAGAGGATGCATTCATACAGACCATCCAGCTTGGCGCGGTCTTCCGGTGACTGCAGACGCTCGATGGCTGGCGGCGGCGTATCGTTCTGCAGGTAGGGCTTAACCTTTTCGTACTGCTTGTAGAACGCTCCCATATCCACCACGAGGTCGCGGATCACCGGCAGACCCGGCAAGGGGCGCAGCACCAGCTTGCCGTTCGTCACCACGCTGGATACCGGCGTGATGCAGGCCAGTCCGTTCTTGCCATTGATGTTCATGCCATCGGAGCCACAAACCCCTTCACGACAGGACCGGCGAAAAGCTACCGTGGTGTCCTGTTCCTTGATGAGTTGCAGCACGTCGAGAACCATCATGTCCTTGCCTGCCGGCAATTCCACGGTGTAGTCCTGCATACTGGGTTTGCTGTCGGTTTCCGGGTTGTAGCGATAGATACTGACTAACACGTCGTCGACCCTTCCTGTTTATCCAATTCCAGATTGAGCGCTGTTCGCAGCGCGGCTCAGTACGTTCTGATTTTCGGCTCGAAGGTCGGCACGGTGCGCGGCGTGAAGTTCACCGCGCGCTTGCTGAGCTGCTTGCTGCCTGCAAAGTACAGCGTGTGACACAGCCAGTTGGCATCGTCACGCTCCGTGTAATCCTCGCGGGCGTGGGCGCCACGACTTTCGGTACGGCCTTCCGCCGCAACAGCGGTAGCCTCGGCCACTTCCAGCAGATTCTGCAGCTCCAGCGCCTCGATACGTGCCGTGTTGAAGGCATTGCTCTTGTCCTCCAGCTGCACGTTCTCGATGCGCGGACGCAGCGCCGCCAACTTGTTGATACCTTCCCGCATGAAGTCCCCGGTGCGGAACACACCAAAATGGTTCTGCATGATGTTCTGCAATTCCTTGCGCAACACGGACACGCGCTCGCCAGAGGTCGAACCGTTCAACTTGTTCAAACGCTGCATTGCGGAGTCGATATCGGAGGCCGATACGTCACGGTGCTCTATACCACTGCGCAATACCTTCTCGATGTGCAGGCCCGCAGCGCGTCCGAACACGATGAGGTCGATCAGTGAATTGCCGCCCAGTCGGTTGGCACCGTGGACTGACACGCAGGCAGCCTCGCCAACAGCGAACAGGCCTTCAACCGGACGTTCGTTGCCGGAAGCATCAAGCGTCAGCGCCTGGCCATGGATGTTGGTGGGGATGCCACCCATCATGTAATGGCAGGTAGGCACGACAGGAATGGGCTCCTTCACCGGATCCACATGCGCAAAGGTGCGCGACAGTTCGCAGATACCAGGCAATTTCTCATTCAGTACTTTCTCGCCGAGATGATCGAGCTTGAGCAGTACGTGGTCGCCTTCAGGGCCACAACCGCGGCCCGCGATGATTTCCTGGATCATGGCACGGGCCACGACGTCGCGACCGGCAAGATCCTTGGCATTTGGCGCATAACGCTCCATGAAACGCTCGCCGTTCTTGTTCAGCAGGTAGCCACCTTCACCGCGGCTGCCTTCGGTAATCAGGGTGCCTGCACCGTAGATTCCGGTGGGATGGAACTGCCACATTTCCATGTCCTGCACCGGAAAGCCTGCGCGCAGCGCCATGCCGATGCCATCGCCGGTATTGATGAGCGCATTGGTGGTGGAAGCGTAGATGCGTCCTGCGCCACCGGTAGCGAACACGGTAGCCTTGGATTTCACATACACGACTTCACCGGTTTCAATGCACATGGCGATCACGCCGGCTACTACTCCGTCCTGGTTGCGCACGATGTCGATGGCGTACCACTCATTGAGAAACTGCGTGTTGTTCTTCAGGTTGGCCTGGAACAGGGTATGCAGCAAGGCGTGGCCGGTGCGGTCTGCGGCTGCGCAAGTGCGCGCCGCCTGGCCGCCCTTGCCGTAGTCGCGCGACTGCCCACCGAAAGGGCGCTGGTAGATGCGGCCATCTTCATTGCGTGAAAACGGCATACCCATATGCTCGAGCTCGAACACGGCCTGTGGACCTTCGCTGCACATATACTCGATCGCATCCTGGTCTCCGATATAGTCGGAGCCCTTGACCGTGTCATACATGTGCCAGCGCCAGTCATCCTCGGGATCCATGCTGGCGATGGCGCAAGTAATGCCGCCCTGGGCCGACACGGTGTGCGAGCGTGTGGGATAGACCTTGGAAATTACGGCGGTGTTGAAACCCGATTGCGACAACTGCAGCGACGCGCGCAAGCCGGAACCACCGCCGCCCACGATTACTGCATCAAAGGAAAGCTCTCTCAACTTGGCCACGGTTCAGACACTCCAAAGAATCTGGATGCCCCAGACGAAATAAGTGAACAACACCAGCAGGCAAGCCAGCTGGAACAGAAGACGCACAGCCGTAGCGGATTTGCCCAGCAGCGCCGTAGTGAGGTAATCGGTGGAAATAGTCCACATGCCAATCCAGGCATGCGCACACAGGGACAACAAGGCGACAAGGCTGAACACGCGCATGGCCGTCGTATCGAACAAGCTGCTCCAGCTTTCGTAGGTCATGCCGTCCGTGAACAACACCGAGCCACCGACGCAGAAGATCCATGCCAGCAGCACGACCGCGGAAACGCGCTGGACCAGCCAGTCAGCGGTGCCATTGCCACCCAGGCTGGTTATATTCGTCACCATACCCACACCCCCAACATTGCAACAAGGATCACGCTCACGACTATCACCAGTTTCGCACCGAGCGGGCCACCCTCCCTGGTTTCACCGAAGCCCATGTCCAGCACCAGATGCTTCACACCGGCAACCATGTGGTAGGCCAGCGCGGAGAGCAACGCCCAGATGACGAATTTGAACAGCGCGTTGGCGCCAAGCGCCTGCACCGAAGCAAACCCATCTGCATCCGCGAGCGATCGGTCGAAGAGGAACAGAAGGATGGCAATGCCAACGAACACAATGACGCCGGAAATCCGGTGCGTGATCGAGGCAAGCGCTGCCAACGGCAGCTTGATGGTACTTATATCCAGATTGACCGGGCGTTTGTCTTTCACTGTATGTTTCTCTCTTGCTCTTTCAAGTCGATGAACCTTGCGTCGAACGAGCATGTTCGTTCCGGCTCCTTCCTGCCACTCGCCAGACTCCAACGAGACCGCACTTATCAATATTTCCAGATCTGATTATTGTTAAGTATCAATGCTAATTTAAAGCTTTTTGGATGGCCGGCATTATGCCCTACAAACTGTAATTTTATAAGTTGCTTCCCGAAAATTTCTTATAAAAGTTCGGCGCGGCGAACAGCACCCGGACCGCCATCTCAAATCCGGAACAACATGATTTGAAACAATGTTTTGACGCCTTCACAGCTGCAGTTGCAGCACGCTGGCGAACGCCTCCGGCGGTTTGACAATTCAGGAGTGTGCGGATAGTGTTGCGGCTCTCCGCTCAGCAGTGCCTACAAGGCGCTGTTCGATCTGGCATTACAATCAATTGAGGAGCATTTATGACTGGGAAAAAAGCTCAGTTGTCCGTCGATGGCATCAAACAACCCATTGACCTGCCCGTTTACGAAGGAACAATCGGTCCGGATGTGGTGGATGTCAGGGAACTGACGGCGGAAGGCATTTTCACCTTCGATCCTGGCTTCATGTCGACCGCATCGTGTGAATCGAAGATCACCTACATCGATGGCGACCAGGGCATCCTCCTCTATCGCGGCTATCCCATCGAGCAACTGGCGGAAAAATCCGACTATCTGGAGTGCTGCTACCTCCTGCTCAACGGTGAACTGCCCGACGCCAAACAGAAACAGGAATTCGTCAATTCCATCCGCTACCACACCATGGTGCATGAACAGATCCATCATTTCTTCAACGGCTTCCCGCGCCACGCGCATCCGATGTCGATCATGGTTGGTGTAGTGGGCGCCCTTTCGGCCTTCTATCACGAGCAACTCAAGATCGACAACGAAGACCACCGCAAGGTCGCCGCCCTGCGCCTTATCGCCAAGATGCCCACCCTGGCCGCGATGACCTACAAGTATTCAATAGGTCAGCCTTTCATGTACCCGCGTAACGATCTCTCGTTCAGTGCAAATTTCCTCTACATGATGTTCGGCACGCCCTGCGAGGAGTACACGCCCAGCCCGGTGCTTGCCGATGCAATGGACAAGATATTCCTGCTGCACGCGGATCATGAACAGAATGCATCGACGAGCACGGTGCGTCTCGCCGGCTCCACCGGAGCCAATCCCTACGCCTGCATCTCCTCCGGTATAACCGCGCTCTGGGGCCCGGCCCACGGCGGCGCCAACGAGGCGGTATTGAAGATGCTGATGGAAATCGGCGATGAGAAGAACATCGACAAATTCATCGCTCGCGCCAAGGACAAGAACGATTCATTCCGCCTGATGGGCTTTGGTCATCGCGTGTACAAAAATTTCGATCCGCGCGCCAAGGTTCTGCGTGAAGCTTCGCAGAAAGTGTTGAAAGAACTCGGCAAGGAAAATGATCCACTGCTGAAGATCGCCATGAAGCTGGAAAAGATCGCGCTTGAAGACGAGTATTTCATCGAGCGTAACCTGTACCCCAACGTGGATTTCTACTCCGGTATCATCCTCAAAGCCATCGGCATTCCGGTGAATCTCTTCACGGTGATCTTCGCGACCGGTCGTACGCCCGGTTGGGTGGCGCATTGGCACGAGATGATCAGCAACCCCTTCAAGATCGGTCGTCCACGTCAGTTGTACACAGGGCCGCAGCAGCGCGATTATCCGGGCTGAACCGGAACGCTATTCTGCTTGGCTACAGAGGAAGAACCCCCTTTATTGGGGGGTTCTTCTTTTTGGGGATCACGGAACCAGGAATGAGCAGAAACCGCATTCAGCACTGGCGCGAGTTCCGCGGGCGTGCTGCTTGCCGAACCAGGGGCTCGCATACCTCGGCGGAGCCCCCAAAATAAAAAACCCCCTGCACCAGTGGTGCAGAGGGTTTGTTATTTGGCGTCCCCTAGGGGATTCGAACCCCTGTTACAACCGTGAAAGGGTCGTGTCCTAGGCCTCTAGACGAAGGGGACTGAATGCGAGTTCCAGGTGGTGGAGGCAAGGAGGATCGAACTCCTGACCTCAACGCTGCCAGCGTTGCGCTCTCCCAGCTGAGCTATGCCCCCGCTAACCTGCAAACGTCCTTCAACTTGGAGTCTCCACTAGCCGGGTTCTTTCACATCCCGCCTGGCTTCACTGCTGACTCAAGTTGTTGTTCTCCCCGGTGTTTGCCGGAGAGCGCGCATTCTAAGTAGCACCCCATATGGAGTCAACAGGAAATTGCACGCAGCCCAGTGTTTGTTTTCGCCTTATACATCAGTGCTCAACGCGAGTTTCTGATAGTCCTTTTCCAGTACTTTCTGCTGCTTGCCAGAGATACCCCCGAGCACGGCAATTGCATGACGCAAGCGCGCGCGCGTGAGATCCAGGCCAAGAATCGCCATCGAATCTATGACTGAGACTGAAACAGAAGTTCCCGAAACAGCGACGAACAAGGGATACAGGAAATCACGTATCTTCAACTCAAGCTTGCCTGCCAGCTCCACCAGTGCCTGCTCGATGCGGTCTCGATGCCACTGCTTCAATTCTTCCACGCGCCACGCTATGAACTGCAACATGCGTGCATAATCTTCATTGGAAAGCTTGCCATCGGCAAAACTCTCGGGCGTGATCGGCGGTAATCCGGAAAGAAAAAACCCGGCCAGAGGTACCACGTCAGTAAAGCGCTCCACGCGGGGTTTGATGAGCGGCATGATCTGGTGCAGCTTGTCGCGCTGGAAAGCCCACTCCGCATAGCGCTGCAGGAATTCCAGATCAGAAATGCACTCGCGCAGGTAACGTCCGTTCAACCAGTCGAGCTTTTGCGTGTCGAACACCGGGCCTCCAAGCGAGACACGGTTTATGTCGAAGTGCTCGATCATGTCCTGCACACTGAAGAGTTCACGGCCGTCCGGCATCGACCAGCCCATCATGCCAAGATAGTTGATGACAGCTTCGGGCAGATAGCCCATGCGCTGGTAATAACCGATGCTGGTGGGATTCTTGCGCTTGCTGAGCTTGCTCTTGTCAGCATTGCGCAGCAGCGGCATGTGGCAGAGTACTGGCGCATCCCAGCCGAAGTACTGATACAGCAGCAGATGCTTTGGCGCCGAGTTTATCCACTCCTCGCCACGGATCACGTGCGTGATCTGCATGAGGTGGTCATCGACGACGTTGGCCAGATGGTAGGTCGGCAAGCCGTCGGATTTCATCAGCACCTGCATGTCCACCTGCGACCACTCGATCTCGACCGGCTCACGCAACATGTCAGGAATGACGCAAATGCCTTCGCGAGGGACTTTCATGCGAATCACGAAAGGCAGGCCCAGGTTCAGTCGCTCCCCTACTTCGTGCTTGCTGAGATGCATGCAATGCCCGTCGTAGCCTGGCTGCTGTTTGTCGGCCATCTGCTGCTTGCGCACTTCATCCAGGCGTTCGGCCGTGCAGAAGCAATGAAAGGCATGTCCCTTGTCGAGCAGTACATCCACGTTTTGCTGATAGATGGCCGAGCGCTCGCTCTGGCGATAGGGGCCATGGGGACCACCCTTGTCCGGACCTTCGTCCCAATCCAGCTGCAACCACTTGAGCGCCGCCAGGATGTCGTCCTCGGACTTGCGCGTGCTGCGCACCTGGTCGGTATCCTCGATACGCAGGATGAATTGGCCACCGTGCTGGCGGGCAAAGCACAGATTGAACAGCGCGATATAGGCAGTGCCAACGTGGGGATCGCCGGTAGGCGACGGCGCAATACGGGTTCGGATCATGGTCATGGGGGAGTCTGGCATTGGAAAAGTGGCGATTATACGCCAGCGACACAGCTGGGTCAGGCTTCAGTCGTGACTGACCGGGCCCCGCATCTTCTTGGTGCTGCCTTGTTGCTTCTTGGTATCGAGACGCCGCTTCACTGAACCCTTGGTGGGCTTGGTGGCAACACGCTTCTTGGGAACGCGGCTGGCGCCCTGCACCAGTTGCTTCAGACGCTCCAGCGCTTCCTGCCGGTTCAGTTCCTGAGTCCGGTGGTTCTGCGCCTTGATGATCACCACGCCCTCGGTAGTGATACGGCTGTCCGGCACTGCCAGCAGGCGTTCCTTGATGTCCGCCGGCAGCGAAGAGGCCTTGACGTCAAAGCGCAGGTGGATGGCGCTGCTGACCTTGTTGACGTTCTGGCCCCCTGCCCCTTGGGACCGAATGGCACTCAGGTCGATTTCACGCAGCGGAATAACCAGACGACGATTGATCAGCAACATGGCCTGTGCCTGCTCAGCGATAGCGACTGTATTCGTCGATGAAGGCCTTCAGCTGCGGACCCACGAGGTCCACCTCCAGCCCCAGCGCCATGGCCACCGACATGTGGTTTTGTCCGGCTGCGTAGACGAACTGCGGCAGATGGTGGTGCTTGTGCTGGTAGGCTTCCAGCAGTTGCAGCCCCTGGCGTTCGAACAAGGGAGGGTCAAGTTCAGCCAGCGTTACCAGCAGTGGCAACTGGCAGGCAAGCAGTCCCTGCAGCGAGGAGCGGGCTTCGTACAGCGTGAAATCATCGCCTATGTAGGAGCGCTCATTGGGCCCCATTTCCATGCTGGTCCAGTCGTACAGGCCAGACAGCAGGATGAGTCCGCTCAGCCCATGGCCGAAGGGTGCGTAAATCTCCTGATGCGCTGCATACGCTGCGGCATGCGCGGCACCGGCAGACTGCCCCATCAGAAACATACAATCGGAATCAATGCCGTGCTCGCTGCCTTCGTGACGAATGAAGCGCATCAGCAGGTTCAGGTCTTCCACACCGGAGGGCCACTGGTACTGTGGTGCCAGACGGTAGGTCAGCGTGATGCAATTGTAGCCATTCAGCACAGCCCACTGGCCGATGTTGCTGAAGAACGGTGAGCCTTCACTGTGCTTGTCACCGGCGATGAATCCGCCACCATGCACAAAGATCAGGATGGGACGCTTGGGCTCGTAACCAGTGGCCGGCGTAAATACGTCGAGCCGCTGGCGCTCGTTGCTGCCATAGGCGAGATCGCGCTCGACGCGCACGATGGCAGGATCCGGCGCCTGCACCAGCGGCGTCAGCAAGGCACGCGTGGCCCCTGCGGTGTCGGGATTAACCTCTCGCCCGATACTCCTGATGCGGCGGATGTAATCGACCTTGTCCATTGCTGCCAACCTCTGCGGGAAAGAGGCCTTTTATCACGGTGCCGGACCAGTGGAAAGCGCCCGGGCGGCTTTTGCCAATGGCCTGCGGTACACTTGCGTAACGTCAACAGGAGGCCCCATGCAGCTCGACGCACTCAATCAGGAATACGGCGGCAAGCACCCGCTGGATATCATCCGCCATGCACTGTCCCTGCCGGGGAAAGCAGTCGTCACGACCCATTTTGGCCCCCTCGAGGCGGTGATCCTGCACATGGCGGTGCAGGTGCAGCCTTACATCCAGGTGCTGTGGGTTGACCATGGCTACAACACAAAGGCCACTTATCGCTGTGCCGAACAGATCATACAGGGACTGAAGCTCAACGTTGATGTCTTTACGCCGAAAGTCTCCGCGGCACGCCAGGAAGCGGCATTGGGCGGCATCCCCAACTACACGGAAGATTCGCACGCGCAATTTACCGAGAACTTCAAGCTGGAACCCTTTCGTCGCGCGATGGTCACGCACGCACCAAGGATCTGGCTCACCGCGCTGCGCAAGGAGCAGACGGCGTTCCGCCAGTCGCTGAACATCTTCACGCAGGACGCCAAGGGAGTGCTGAAAGTGGCACCCTTCTTTCACTGGACTGAAGCGCAGATGCGCGCATGGTTGGCGGAACACGCGCTGCCCAATGAGGACAGCTACTACGATCCTACCAAGGCCCTGGAGAACCGCGAGTGCGGACTGCATACGTCGTTGTGAGTTGAAATCCAGCCCACAGCGGGCGGGCCTCCCCTACGGTGCGTAATTCTGGTGGTATGGCGCTCAGCAACAGGGGCCACCATTGCTGCCGATAGTACTGGCTGTATCGAAGGGCAGGCTGGTGCCACAGCCGGCGAAGATGCCGTAATGGCGCGAGAAATCACCGACAAAGCGGAAGTGTCCGGCAAAGCGCGTCTGGGCCAGCATGCGCCAGGTATTGCCGCAGACCGGGAACACCTTGCCCGCCTCGATGGAGTGGTGCTTGTCGAGTACGAACATGTGTTCATGTCCGGGAATACTGCCTGAGTAGACCACGGCCTGGCCATGGTCCTCGCAAGCTGGTTCCAGTCCTTCCAGATTGAACAGCCGGTAGGTTGCCGAGAAGAAGCGGATATTGCCGGTGAGCGCTGCCAATGCTGGATTGGTGATCACCAGCGGGCGATCCGTGACGAGGCGTGGATCGGCAAATCCGCAGCGCTTCGCGAGGTTCTGGAAGTCGTTCCAGTACAGCGCGCCACTCAGGCATTCACCGTACAGTACCTTGTCCTCACGCAACGCAGCGGGTACCCGACGATCGGCGTAGACGTCAGAGAAATAGAACTCGCCGCCGGGTTTCAGCAAACGCTTGATGCCACGCAGCACGGCGGCCTTGTCGGTGGACAGATTCACCACGCAGTTGGAGACGATAACGTCGAAACTGTGCGGCTCAAAGGGCAGGTCTTCCAACTGCTCGATATAGCCCTTGTGGAAAGATGTATTCGCAAAACCGAAGGCAGATGCATGCCAGTCCTGATGAGCCTGTGCCACGGCCAATTGCTCAGCGGTCATGTCCACGCCGACCACATGGCCTGCGGCGCCCACAAGCTGCGCCAGCGCATATACGTCACGTCCGGTGCCACAGCCAAGGTCAAGCACGCGACATGCACCAAGCTGTTGCGGTGCCACGAGACCGCAGCCGTAATATCGCGCGAGCACCTCGGGATGGATGCGACCCAGTATCGGCTTGAGCCACTCGGGTACAGTCGTGATGTCGCAGCAGGCTGAGGTCTTCAGATCACCCGTACCCTGCAATTGCTGGCCGTAGTAGTCCTGCACAGCAGCGCGGGTCCGTTGCATCTCGATGGCGTGGGGATCGGGGGCGTTCATGCAGGGCTCCAGAGGGTCAGGCTGCTGCGAGATTACGCAGACTTTCCCCAGTCAGACGATAGATGGTCCATTCGCTCTGGGGTTTTGCCCCCAGCGCTTCATAGAACTCGATGGCGGGAGTATTCCAGTCCAGCACGCTCCATTCGAAACGCCCGCAGTTCTCCCTGACCGCGATCTGCGCGATATGTTGCAGCAGTGCCTTGCCACAACCGCAGCCACGTGCGGCAGGTGTCACATAAACATCCTCAAGGTAGATGCCGTTGCGGCCCAGCCAGGTGGAGTAGTTATGGAAATAGACTGCGTAGCCTGCGGGCTTGCCGTCCAGCTCGCAGACCAGTGCGTGAGCTTTAGCCTCACTGCCGAACAGCGAACGCTCGATATCGGCCAGCGAGGCTACGACCTGTTCGGGAGCCTTCTCATAAACCGCAAGCTCCATGATGTAGTCGAGGATCAGGCGGGCGTCAGTTGTGGAGGCGGGACGGACGGCAATGTCGGTCTTGTTCATCTACTGGGTACCAAATCAGGGCGAGAGCGCCAATTCAAGCCAGTTGGACTGCGGGCGGACACGGCGGTCCGCCCCTACGGGCGCCATTTCAGTTTTTCGTGCAAGGTCACTACTTCACCCACAATGATCAGGGTAGGCGGCAGCACTTCAGTGGCGGCAATCAGCGCGGGCATGGTCGCCAGTGTGCCCGTATATACCTTCTGCTGCGGCGTCGTTCCCTGTTGTATCAGTGCAATCGGAGTTTCCGGGGAACGGCCATGCGCGATGAGCTGTTCGCATATCTGCGGCAGGCTCACGAGGCCCATGTAGTAGACAACGGTCTGTGACGGCTGCGCCAGCTGGGTCCAGTCGAGATCGCAGGAACCGTCCTTGAGATGGCCCGTGACGAAGCGCACGGACTGGGCATGGTCGCGGTGTGTCAGTGGAATACCGGCATAGGCAGCGCAGCCAGACGCAGACGTTATACCCGGTACGATCTGGAATGGAATATTCGCTGCCGCCAGTTCCTCGATTTCCTCACCGCCACGGCCGAAGATGAAGGGATCACCTCCCTTCAGGCGCAGGACCCGCTTGCCCTGCTGCGCCAGTTCCACCAGCAGACGGCTGATATCCTGCTGCGGCATGGTGTGGTTGGCGCGCTGTTTCCCCACATGGATCTTCTCGGCATCCTGTCGACACAGATTGAGGATCGGCTGACTCACGAGCCGGTCGTACAGAACTACATCGGCTTGCTGCATGAGCCTCAGTGCGCGGAACGTCAACAGGTCGGGATCTCCGGGGCCGGCGCCCACGAGGTAGACCTCACCTTGCAGCACCAGCGTGGCGTCGTGCTCCAGCGTCTTCAGCAACAAGTGTTCGGCTTTCTCCTGCTGACCGCTCATCATCAATTCGGCCACGGGGCCGTTGACGATGCCCTCCCAGAAACGCATGCGCTGCGCCAGCGAGCCGAAACGCTGCTTGGCCAGTTCACGGTGCTTGCCAAGCAGTTGCACCAGCGAGCCGTAGGCAGAAGGGATCAGGGTTTCCAGACGGGCGCGCAGCAAACGCGCCAACACCGGCGCGTTGCCACCGCTGCTCACGGCCACGATCAGCGGGGAGCGATCAACGATGGAGGGGAAGATGAAGCTGCAGAGTTCCGGCTGGTCCACTACATTGACCGGCAGGTTGCGCGCGCTGGCCAGATCGAACACCCGACGGTTCAGTGCCGTGTCGTCGGTAGCCGCGATCACCAGCTTCACGCCATCGAGGTCCGATTCTGCGAAGCCGCGCTCCAGCAATAGATGCGGCAGAGCAGACAGCAGCTTGCGTACCTCAGTGCCGATGTCCGGCGCGACCACGTGCACTTGGGCACCCGAGCGCAACAGCATCTGCACTTTGCGCAAGGCCACCTGGCCACCCCCGACCACCAGTACATTCTGCCCCTGCAGGCGCAGGAAGACGGGGAGGAAATCCATGGTCGCTCAAGCCTTGAGGATGGTAGTGACGCCATTCATGTAGGGGCGCAGAACCTCCGGCACGGTGATGCTGCCATCGGCATTCTGGTAGTTCTCCATGACGGCTACCAGCGTGCGGCCAACGGCGAGGCCGGACCCGTTGATGGTGTGGATCAGTTCCGGTTTGCCGGTGGCAGGATTGCGCCAGCGTGCCTGCATGCGGCGCGCCTGGAAATCGCCAAAGTTGCTGCAGGACGAAATTTCGCGGAAGGTGTTCTGGCCCGGCAGCCACACTTCGATGTCGTAGGTCTTCTCCGACGAAAAGCCGATGTCACCGCCACACAGGATGATCACCCGGTACGGCAGGCCCAGCTTCTGCAGAATCATTTCAGCATCACGCGTCAGCGCTTCGTGCTCAGCGGCCGAAGTCTCCGGTGCTACCATCTTCACGATCTCGACTTTCTCGAACTGGTGCTGGCGGATCATGCCACGCGTGTCCTTGCCATAACTGCCGGCCTCACTGCGGAAGCAGGGGCTGTGGCAGGCAAACTTCAGCGGCAGATCCTTGGCATCCAGGATCTCGTCTCGCACGATGTTGGTCACGGGCACTTCGGCCGTGGGGATCAGGTAGTACTCCTGTTCGCCCGCCAGCTTGAACAGGTCTTCCGAGAACTTGGGCAGTTGGCCGGTGCCGAAAGCAGATTCCTTGTTGACCAGATAGGGCACGTTCACTTCGACGTAGCCGTGTTCCTGCGTATGCGTATCGAGCATCAACTGGATCAGGGCACGGTGCAGGCGCGCAATCTCGCCCTTCATTACGGCGAAGCGTGAACCAGTGATCTTCACGGCGGTGGGAAAATCCAGCTTGCCGCTGGCTTCCCCGATGGCTACATGGTCCTTGACCTCAAAGTCGAAAACCCGCGGCGTGCCCCAGCGGCGTAGTTCCACGTTGGCGCTTTCATCCTTGCCTTCGGGCACTTCGGCAGCGGGGATATTGGGAATGCTGTGCAGGATGGCATCGAAAGCAGCCTGCACGGCGGCCAGTGCCTGCTCCTTTTCGGCCAGTTTTTCCTTCATGTTCTCGACTTCGGCCAGCAGCGGCGCGATGTCCTGGCCAGCAGCTTTGGCCTGACCGATGGATTTGGAGCGGGTATTGCGCTCGTTCTGCAATTGTTCGGTCTCGGTCTGCAGCACCTTGCGCTGTTCTTCCAGCGCCGTGATCGCGGCAATATCGAGCACGTAGCCGCGCTTCTTCAGCTTGTCGGCGACGGTCTGGGGTTCGGTACGGACCAGGCGGGGATCTAACATGACGGACTTCCGGCTGTGCAGGTTCTGTGAGGCCCGCGATTATACACGGGGCTTGGGGGCACTTGCAGGGCACCGGTGCGTATTGGAGGGGAGTGACCCGCGCGGCCAGCGCCCGGACCCTATTTGCCCGGCGCGCTTGAACTACGGAACAGGAAGGTCAGCAGGAACCACACCACCCGGAACTTCAGCAGCTTGAGGCCCTTGCGGGCCTCTTCCGGCTTCAGGCGCGCCACCATCGGCATGGACCCGAAGGCCTTGCCCTTCAGCACCAGGTTGTTGCCCTGGCGCTCGATCTGGCTGATTTCCAGCAAAACGCTGTTGTCCTGTGCGTACAACTTCATGGTCAGTCTCGTTCGTTACTGTCAGTTGATCTTGTCGACATCGAGGCCCAGATCCTCGAAGGCTTTCATGGCGGAAGCACGGCCGGCGCCGAATACGCCGCCGCCAGGATGCTGGAAGGGCCCGACGAGGTAGAAGCGCTCGATGCCCGGCACCATGTTCTGGCCCAGCTCCGGGGTCGGACGGTGCGCGCCGTTCTGCACCAGATCGAAGGCAACACCGTGGATGTCACCTTTGCGGAAGCTGGCGGAATGACGCTCCATGTCCAGCGGGCTGTCGCAGTGGTACTTGATGATATTGTCGTGATTGAGGTTGCTGATATAGGCGCCCATCTTGCCGATCATCTCCTCGGCAAAATCGATCTTGCAGGCATCCCAGTGCTTCGCGCCGCCTTTGGGATGTTCGTAGGGCACGTAGTCCCAGGCGTGCATGGTGGCTTTGCCGGCCGGCGCGCGCGAGGGATCGATATTGGACACGGAACCGAGGCCGATCAGCGAATCCCTGGGGATGCGACCATAACGCAGGTCATCAAAGTGGCCGCGCAGGGTGTTGATGCTGTCCGGCAGCAACTCGATCATCATGGCCTTGCGGCACTTGTCGCCGGCCTTGAATTTCAGCGGTTCGTTCAGCGCGGCGTGAACGGTAAACACCACGTTCTCGGTAAGCTTCACGCGCGCAGCATCGCCTGAAATCACGGGGTCCACGCCTTCCACCATCTTGCCGATGTCATGTGGATGGATGGATCCGATGACGCCGTCGCGGGCCAGGAACTCCCGGCCGTCGTTGGCGCGAGCGCCAACAGCACGGCCGTTCTTGACGAGGATCTTGTCGATCTCGACGCCACCGACGACCTTGCCGCCATGATCCTCGATGCAGCGGATCAGTGACTGCGACAGCATGCCACTGCCACCTTCGGCCACGCCGATACCGTATTTTTCCAGAAAGGCCAGGAACACGAACAGGCCGATGCCGGTGCCCTTCTCTTCCGGACCCGTAAGATTCTCGCTGACCATGCGCGTGAAATGCAGCAACACGCGATCGTTCTTGAAGTACTCGGTGACGATGTCGTAGGCACTTTTCAGCATGATATTCATCATCTGGCGGCCTTCGCGCGAACTGTCCATGAAGGCATACATCGCGCCGGTGGGCGCCGGGATGCTGAACATGCCGCTGACAATGGCAGGCAGATAGGTTTCACCTAGCTGCGAAAGGCGCAGGTAGGACTCGGCATCTTCTTTCGAGAAGCGCGCGATCTCGTCGTAGTTCTTCTGGCGGTTCGTATACAGCGACAGGGTCTCGCCGTCCTGGAACACGGACATCAGGGGGATTTCCGGGTAGATGTACTTGAGGCCATACTTGGAAATCAGGCCGAGTTCGTCGTCCTTGATCAGCGGATTGGCCTGGATGAAGATGTGGGCCATGCTGTGCTGGTCATGCTTGAAACCGGGCACGGTCAGCTCGCGGGTGATCACACCACCGCCGAACCAGGGATTCTTCTCCAGTACCAGCACTTCCTTGCCGGCGCAGGCCAGGTAGGCTGCTGCCACGAGGCCGTTGTGGCCGGAACCCACGGTTACAATGTCGTATGTTTCGCTCATGCTTACCCCTTTTCTTCACGTTTTTCTTCACGTTGACATGCCAATGTCCCGGCTGCCCTGAAGGTTGTGTTCGTATTGGTCTTATTGCCGGGAACGCAAGGGAGAATAAACGCTCGCATTGGCTTTGTACACCGAGCCAGGACGCTGGGTTCTTCGGGATTCTGTTGTCCGTGGTGCCGTGCATGCCTGCATCGTCAGGCAAGGAAGTGCCAGGGCCAGTGTTGCACCTGTGAATTGCATGGTCTTTCAATGCCAACCCTCTCAACGGATGTTCGCCGGACCGACATAAGACAAGCGCATGAAGCCACTATCCCGTGCCACACATCTCTGGCATCCTTACGGGTAACAAAAGGGGAAAGCATCACCATGCAGACAGCTCGCAGAAGCCTGTTGTGCGGTCTGGCCGGCAGCGGCCTTCTGACGGCGCTCGTACCGTTCACCACACTGGCCCAAAACGGAGATGGCCGCTCACGCCTGATCCTGCTGGGCACCCAGGGCGGACCCAACTTCAACCTTACGCGCGGCGAAACCGCCAGCCTGCTCGTGGTGGACGAGGTGCCCTACCTCATCGACTGCGGCTATGGCGCATTGCGCGCCATCCTGCAAAGCGGCGTGCCCTACCAGAACATCGGCCAGATTTTCCTTACACATCTGCACGACGACCATGTGGCAGATGTGGTGAGCCTGCTGGGCCATCAATGGACGCAGGGGCGTGTGGACCCAACGTTGGTCCATGGACCTTACGGCACGGATACGCTGGTAGAGGGCGTGTTGCTTTACCAGCAGGCCAATACCCGCATCCGCATGAATGACGAAGCACGCACGCTGGACCCAGCCACGGTGTTCAAGGCTGTGGTACTGCCTGCGACGGATACGCCTGTTGAGGTCTACAAGGACGAGCGACTGACGGTGACGGCGGTCCAGAATACCCACTACCCGCAAGCCACGCTGGACGAGCTGCCCGACCGTGCGCTGTCCTTCCGCTTCGACTGCCCCGACCGCAGCATCGTGATCTCGGGCGACACAACGTATTCCCCGAGCCTGGTGGCACTGGCGCAAGGGGCCGACCTGCTGGTCTGCGAAGCCATGGACCACGCCAGCATCCGCGCGGCGTTCGAGGCGCTGGTTGCCGCCGGCAACTACGCTGACAACCCGGAGGGCATCTGGGCCCATATCGTTGCCACGCACAGCACCACGCAGCAAGCTGGCCGCATGGCAGCCGAAGCCGGGGTGAAGACGCTGGTGTTCAATCACGTGCTGCCCGGCGCCGTCAACAGCGCGATTGCGGATGAAGCTTACATCGCCGGGGCACGCGAACACTTCGCCGGCGACATCATCGTGGGCTATGATCAGCTGCAATTGTAAGCTGCAACCGAGCTGCCTCCTGACGGAGGTTCCAGTGGCCACACAGCAGCAAAAGAGCCGTATAACAGCACCATTAACAGGACCATCAACAGGGCAAGGACAGCCTCAATAACACAGCCTATCCAGAGTTCGGGAGACCTTAGCATGAACATGAAGCTCAACCCCTTCCCCATGCCCACCTCTATCGGCTCCGCACCCGGTGCCGAGAACTGGGGTTCCATGTATCCCTATTTCACCCGAGTTGAACCAGGAGACGACGAACGCTTCTGGTTCTACAACTCCATGCACTTCCCCGAGCCGATGTCCGCGTTCGACATCGTCACGGCCGAGGCTGCATACCATGCCATGGGCGCCTACGTGAACCGCGTGTTCTCGTTCCCCACCGGCAAGGGCATCGACTATCGCTGCATCAACGGCCGCATCTACATCAGCGCCAACGTCGCCACCGATCCAGTCGAGATCGAAGAGCGCCTCGCCAATTTCCGCAAGCGCGCCGGCCACTACTATTCCAACTGGAACGATATCTACGCCAGCTGGGAAAAGCGCATGGGGCAGCTCATCCGCGACATGAATGCGATCAAGCTGCCTGCCCTGCCCGACTATGACGACGACAGTGTAGTGCTCGAAGCCACGGGTATCGCGCAGAACCACCACCTGCGCGTGGCCTGGCACCGTACGCTCGAGCTGTACTCACAGATGTGGTACCACCACTTCGAGATGCTGATGCTCGGCTACGGCGCCTACGTGGTGTTCTTCCAGTTCTGCAAAAAGGCCTTCCCCGAGATCACGGACCAGACCGTAGCGCGCATGGTGGCGGGTATCGACGTGCTGATGTTCCGCCCCGACGACCAGCTCAAGATGCTCGCCAAGCTCGCCGTGGAACTCGACCTCGACAAGCACTTCACCATCGACGGCAATCCCAAAGTGATCCTCCCGGCGCTGGAAAAGGCTGGCGAGAACGGCAAGCGCTGGCTCAAGGCACTGGAAGAAGCACGTGATCCCTGGTTCAACATCTCCATCGGTGACGGCTTCTACCACTATGAGCGCAGCTGGAATGACGATCTCGCAGTACCACTGTCGGCCCTGCCCCACTACATTGAACTGGTGCGCAAGGGCGACAAGCTGGAGCGTCCCACCGAAGCCCTCAAGCTGGAACGCAAGCGCATCATCGAAGAGTATCGCAGCCTGCTGGGCAGTGACGATGAGCGTGCGGCTTTCGATCAGATGCTGGGCGTGAGCCATCTCGTCTTCCCCTACGTGGAAGACCACAAGTTCTACTGCGAACACTGGCTCACCACCTGCTTCTTCAACAAGGTGCGCGAATTCGGCGACCTCTTTACGCGCTTCAAGGTGATCGACGAGCAATCCGACATCTTCCAGTTGCACCACACCGAGATTTCGCAGGTCATCGCCAACATCATGAACAGCTGGGCGGCCGGTTCGGAGCCGGCCCAGCGCGACTACTGGAAACCCGTCATCGCGGAACGCCGCCGCATGCTGAAGGTGCTGGCAGAGTGGGATGCTCCACCCGCCATCGGTCCGATGCCCGGCAACATCGAGGACCCCGCGCTGCAGATGCTGTGGGGCATCACCACGGAAACGCTGCACGGCTGGGCCTCGCGTGTCGACAACTCGCACGAGAACGAACTGCGCGGCTATGCGGCATCGCCCGGCGTCGTCGAGGGCGTAGCACGAGTGCTGCGCAGCATCACGGACTTCGGCGAGATCCGCGAAGGCGACATCCTCGTATGTCCCATCACGCATCCGAGCTGGGGCCCGCTGTTCAGCAAGATCAAGGCGGCAGTTTCCGACATCGGCGGCACCATGTCGCACATGGCCATCGTGGCGCGCGAGTACGGCATGCCTGCAGTAGTAGGCACCGGCGATGCCACCAAACGCATCAAGAGCGGGCAGCGTCTGCGCGTTGACGGCGACACCGGCGTCGTCACCCTGCTGGATTGAGAGAGGCTGTTCCTGATGACTATATCCAATACCCCACGCGCGCTGATCTGGTTCGGCGATCTCGGCATCCATGATCGGCCACTGGCGGGCGGCAAAGGTGCCAGCCTTGGCGAGATGACTCGCGCCGGCCTGCCTATTCCCGAAGGCTTTGTGGTCAGCACGCAGGCCTTCACGGACTGGCTCGAAGCGCTGGATGCACACCACGGTATCCGCCGCCGCATCAGCGCGCTGCGCCATGACGCGCTCGACGAGGTCAATGCCTGCACCGCTGACATCCGCGCCAGTATCGAACAGGAGCCGCTGTCGGGAGCATTGCGCGACGAACTTGCCGCCTGCTACCAACGCCTGGGCAATGGCAGTCCGGTAGCCGTGCGCTCCAGCGCCACCAGCGAGGACAGCGAGGAAGCCAGTTTCGCGGGACTGCAGGACACTTATCTGTGGGTGAAAGGCATCGATGCGCTGATCGACAAGGTCCGCTCCTGCTGGGCCTCGTTGTACAGCCCTGAATCGGTAAGCTATCGCTTGCGTCTCGGCCTGCCCGAAGACCAGCTGGCGATGGGCGTGGTGGTGCAGCGCATGGTGCATTCGCGCTGCTCAGGTGTCATGTTCACGCGCAGCCCCACTACCGGCGACCGCTCGGTCATCACCATCGAAGGCAGCTGGGGCCTGGGCTCCAGTATCGTCAGCGGCGAAGTGACGCCTGACCGCTTCGTCGTGAACAAGGTCACCGGCGAGATACGCAGCCGCACCGTTGCCGACAAGGCCATCGAGCATGTGCCAGACGTCAATGGCGGTGTGCGTGAACTCGAAGTGGACGCCGAACGTCGCAAGGCCTGCTGCCTGAGCGACGCGCAGGTCCACGCGCTGGCACAGATCGGCCGCACCGTGGAAAAGCACTATGGCGCGCCCCAGGACATTGAATGGGCACTGGATCAGGACGACAGCATCCGCCTGCTGCAAAGCCGTCCCGAAACCGTCTGGGCCATGCGTGACAAGGCTCCCGTGGCCCGTCCCGCCGCATCCGCTTTCGATCACATCTTTGCCACGCTGGGAGGGCAGAGAAAGTCATGAGCCTGAGCCACCAGGATGTACAGGCCCTGTTGAAGGTGCTGGACGACAGTGAATACGACGAGTTGAACCTCGATCTTGGCGGCTTCACGCTGCAGCTGCGGCGCAGCGCCGACGGCAAGGGCTGGCAACAGACCACAGCGCCCACCGCCACGGCCGCCGCGCCGGTGCAGGAGTTGGCCGCAGCGACTACAACCGCACACGCCGTGGAACCGCCGCCAAGCCAGCCGGGTCTGGTCGACGTGCGCGCGCCCATGGTCGGCACCTGGTACCGCTCGCCCAAGCCCGGCGCCGAGCCCTTCATCGGCATCGGCAGCGCGCTGCAGCCGGACACCGTCATCGGCATCATCGAAGTGATGAAGCTGATGAGCTCGATCCCGGCGCGCGCCAGCGGCACCGTGGTCGAGCTCATCGCCGAAGACGCCAGCTTCGTGGAAAAAGGCCAGCTGCTGCTGCGTGTGAAGCCGGAGCAGGCATGAACATCCATCGCATCCTGATTGCCAATCGTGGCGAGATCGCGCTGCGCATCATCCGCACCTGCCAGCGCCTCGGCATCGAAACCGTGCTGGCCGCCTCGCAGGCCGACCTCGATACGCTTCCTGCGCGCGAGGCCAGCCAGGTGGTGCTGCTGGGGCCGCCGCCGGCCAAGGCCAGCTACCTGCGTGTAGACGCCGTGGTGCAGGCCGCGCGCCAAGCCAAGGTCGATGCCATCCATCCCGGTTACGGTTTTCTTTCGGAAAATGCCGCACTCGCGAATGCCTGCGCCGAAGCCGGCATCATCTTCATCGGCCCCACGCCGCAGCAACTGCGCGCCATCGGCGACAAGCTCGAAGCGCGCCGCCATGCGCTGGCGGCCGGCCTGCCCTGCGTGCCGGGTGGCGAAGTCAGCGACATCGACGCCGCGCTGCGGGTTGCCAACGACGTGGGCCTGCCGCTGCTGATCAAGGCCGTGGGCGGCGGTGGCGGGCGCGGCATGAAGCTCGTGCGCGACACCCGCGAACTGAACGATACCCTGCAGCTGGCGCGCGCCGAAGCCGAAGCCGCCTTCGGCGATCCGCGCCTCTACATCGAGCGCTACGTCGAACAGGGCCGCCATGTGGAAGTGCAACTGCTGGGCGACGGCACGGACGTGATCCACCTCGGCACGCGCGACTGCTCGGTGCAACGCCGCTATCAGAAACTCATCGAAGAAGCGCCGGCACCACTGCTGAGCGACGAGTTGCGCGCAGATATCCACGCCGCCGCCGTGGCCTACGGCAAGCACCTGCACTACAGGGGCGCCGGCACCGTGGAGTTCCTCGTGGACGTGCCACGCAACAGCTTCTACTTCCTGGAAATGAATGCGCGCATCCAGGTGGAGCATCCCGTCACCGAAGCCATCTGCAACATCGACCTCGTTGCCGAGCAGATCCGCATCGCGGAAGGCCGCCCGCTGCTGCTGCGCCAGGAGGATGTACGCTTCGACGGCCACGCCATCGAATGCCGCCTCAACGCCGAAGACTGCAGCGCCGATTTCCGTCCCGTGCCGGGCACTGTCAGCCGCGTGCGCTTCCCGGCCGCGCCGTACATCCGCATGGACAGCCACCTGCAGGATGGCGCCAAAGTACCGCCGTTTTATGACTCGCTGCTCGGCAAGCTCATCGTGTACGGCCCCGACCGCGCCACCGCGCTGCAGCGCCTGCAACAGGCGCTGCGCCAGTGCGAGATCAGCGGCGTGCCGACCAACCTGGCGCTGCACGAGTCGGTATGCAACGCGCCGGAGTTCATCGCGGGTGGCATCGACACCCAGTTCCTCCCCCGCCACCTGCAAGCCCATCCACTCACAGGAGCCACCCATGGCAACGCTTGATCTCGTCGATGTCAGCATCCGCGACGGCAACCAGAGCCTGTGGAGCATGACCGGCATCAACACGGCGCAGATGCTGCAGGCGGCGCCCCTGATGGAGCGCGTGGGCTTTTCCGCCATCGACTTCACCTCCAGCACGCACATGGCAGTGTCGGTGCGCTACAACAAGGACGATCCCTGGGAACGCATCCGCCTGATGCATCGCGCGCTGCCCGGCGTGCCGCTGCAGTTCATCTCCACCGGCTTCCGCTTCATCTCGTGGGAAACCGCCGACCACGACTTCATGCGCCTGGCCTATCGCTCGCTGCAGCGCGCCGGCATCGGCCGCTTCGTGCTGCTGGACCCCATGCACGACATGGACGCGCTGTTGCTGGTGGCGCGCATCGTCAAGGAAGAAGGCGAAGCGCAGAACATGGCGGCACTCACCTTTACCTTGAGCCCCGTGCACGACGATGCCTTCTACGCTGCCTGCGCGCGCCGCATCGCCGCATCGCCGCACTTCGACCGCCTCTACATCAAGGACCCCTCCGGCCTGCTGTCACCGGAGCGCGCACGCACGCTGATCCCTGCGGTGAAAAAGGAAATTGGCAACTTGCCGCTGGAACTTCATTCGCACTGCACCATCGGCCTGTCGCAGTTCAACTACATGGTGGGTGCAGAACTGGGCATCGATGCGCTGCACGTGGCCGTGGGGCCGCTGGCACATGGTTCTTCCCTGCCCTGCGCCAGCCAGACCATTGCCAACCTGCGCACCCATGGCCACGACGTGAGCGTGGACGAGAAGGCCCTGAAGCAGCTTGAGCAGTACTACTTCGGCCTTGCCCTCGCCGAAGGCCTGCCCAGCGGCCAGCCCATGGCCTACGACGCGTCCTACCTGCGGCATCAGGTGGCCGGTGGCGTGCTCACCACCACCCGGCGCCAGCTGGCAGAGCTGCGCCTGGAACACCGCTTCAACGACGTGATGGCAGAGGTCGAGCGCGTGCGCTACGAGCTGGGCTCGCCCATCATGGTCACGCCGTTCCCGCAGATCGTCACCACGCAGGCACTGTTCAACGTCATCGCCGACGAGCGCTACGGCAACATCACCGACCAGGCCATCCGCTACGTGCTGGGCCGCTTCGGCCGACCCACCGCGCCGGTGGACCCGAACGTGCTGGACCGCATCATGGCGCTGCCGCGCACCAGGGAAATCCTGGCCGAGCCCACCATGATGACTCTGAAGGAACGCCGCGCACGCTTCCCCGCTTCCATGAAGGACGAGGAGTTCCTGCTGCGCGCCGTAATGCCGGGCGACCAGGTCGACGCCATGCACACGCGCGCGCCGCACGGCCTGCACTACAACCCGCAGCTCAGCCCCGTGCTGCAACTGCTGCAGGGCGTGAAGCAGCGCCCCACCGTCGCCTACTTCCACGTCAAGCAACCCGATTTCAGCCTGGAACTGCGCAGCCGTTCCGCCAGCCAAGGAACACCTTCCGATGTCCACGCCTGACCCCGCCATCCTCAACCGCCTGCACGCCGTCAAAGGCTTCGTGTTCGACATGGACGGCACGCTGATTCTTGGCGACAAGAAGAACAACAACATGAACCCCCTGCCTGGCGCCATCGACTTCCTCTCGCTGCTGACAGCCCGGCAGATCCCCTGGGTGGTGATGACCAACGGCACGGCGCGCCCGCCACGCGCGTACATTGATGTCCTCGGCGGCGCCGGCTTGCCCATGCAGAAGAACAACATGATGACGCCCAGCAGCGTAGCCGCGCAGTATTTCCGCGAGCGCGGCTATCGCCGCATCATGGTGCTCGGTTGCCCCGGCGTGTGGGAGCCACTGAAGGATCTGGATCTCGATGTAGTACTGTCGAATCAATGGGACGGCAGCGAAGTTGATGCCGTATACGTAGGCTGGTATCGCGAATTCGGCTTCGTCGACCTGGAGGCAGGCTGCAAGGCGCTGTTGGCCGGTGCGAAGTTCTATACCGCGTCCGACGTGCCGTTCTTTGCTTCGGCCCAGGGTCCCGCCATCGGCACCTCCTGTGCCATCGCTGCAGCGTTGAAGGCCCTCACCGGCAAGACTGCCGAAGTGCTGGGCAAGCCATCCCAGTACGCCCTGCAGGCCGCCGCCAAACACCTGAAGCTTCCGGTGCACGACATCGCCGTAGTGGGCGACGACGCCGAACTGGAAGTGCCCATGGCGCTGCAGGGCGGTGCGTTCTCGGTCTACGTGCACACAGGCACGGGTGGCGCCGGCGCTTTCCTTGCTCGACCTGCAGAGATGCACCCGCACATTTCAGTGCCGGCGATGGCGGATTTGCTCAAGCTTTACAACTGAGGTGACTTCAGCGTTCTGACCTTGCACTTGGCCACTTAGGATTGAGTTGGCGTCTGTGCGGCTCTGGTGGGCTCTGGTGTAAGGGGTAGCGTCTATGGGGGTGGAGCAGGTGCTGGGGCGCGTCCGCCGCTGCGCCTTCGCAGGCATCCCCCGCCGGTCGCCGAGCCACTTGATGCGCAAAGGCGCAACAAGTGTTCGGCTGCAAGCGTAGCCGCTTGCCCGAGGTCGCAGGCGACCTCGCCCGGCTGCTACTGTTTGAGGCGGCAGCCACTGATTGCCCCAGCACCTGCTCCACCCCCACAGACGCCACCCCTCAGACTTCAGCTGTGAATTCCGAAGACGTTTCTCATGCTGCAGGCACAGCGCATGCATCGTGCTTGCGCGCATACTGTTTGTGCTCGTTATCGTGCTCTTGCCGCAGGAACGCCGGTTGCCGTCGTCAATCCACAGCAAAGCGTGAGAACGTGCAACTGCAGGTTACAGGGGTGCCGGGCCGGGGCAGCATGCTCCAACTGCCAAAGCCAACCGCAAATCAGGGTAAAGCCGCCAACATCCCGCCATCGACGGTGAAGCAGCCGCCAGTCGAATACGATGCTGCATCAGAGGCCAGGAAGGCCATCATCTGCGCCACCTCCTCGGCCCGAGCATAGCGCTGCATGGGCACGCTGCCGCTCAGCAACTTCTCGAACTGTTCTGGCTGCTGTGGCATCACGTCGCGGTGGATGCGCTGCATCATCGGCGTGTCGGTGTAGGCCGGGTGCACGGTGTTGACGCGCACGCCGTGCGGCGCCAGTTCCAGCGCCGCGCCCTTCATCATGCCCACCAGTGCGTGCTTGCTGGTGGTGTAGGCTGTGGTGCCCGGCAGTGCGGCCAAGCCCTGGATGCTGGAGGTGAAAATGATGCTGCCGGACTTCTGCTGCTTCAACGGCGGGATCACTGCACGCAGGCCCAGCCAGGCGGCGCGCAGGTTCAGGGCCATGACCTCGTCGAACACCGCAACTGGATAGTCTTCCAGCGGGGTGTTGACGCCGGTGATGCCGGCATTGAACACGGCGATGTCGAGGCGGCCGAACTGCTGCAGTGCATGTTCCACATAACGGGCATGGGCGCTGTCGTCCTTCAGGTCCGCACAGAAACTGCTCGCATTCTCCGCTCCACACAGCGCGACCGCAGCTGCGAGACTGCCCTCGTCCCGATCCACCAGCAGCACCTGCGCACCTTCAGCAATGAACACCTGTACCGTGGCGAGCCCGATACCGCTGGCACCGCCGGTGATGAGTGCAACTTTGTCCAGCAACCTTCCCGTCATGATTTTCTCCGCGGGGGCCAGCCCCTACATGGAGGCGGCGACACCACCATCGATGTTGAAGACTTCACCGTTCACGAATTCCATCTCCTTGCTCAGCAGCAGGCCGATGGCATTGGAGTTATCCTCTTCGGTACCCAGGCGGCGCAGCGGGATTGTAGTCTTGCGCTTCTCATAGACTTCCTTGTCGTTGAGCCCCAGCGAGCCCGGCGTGGGCACGGAGGCCGGCGAGACGCAATTCACCCGGATGTTCCGCGGCCCCAGCTCCGCCGCCAGTACCCGCGTGACGCCGACGATGGCGGTCTTCGCTGCGGTGTAGGCGGAAGTGTTTGGATAGCCGCGGTTGCACACCGGCGAGGCCATGTTGATCATGCGCGCGCCACGCGTCTTGTCGTAGTGCTTCAGCAGCGCCTGCGCGGACCAGAACAGTGGCTTGATGCCAACGTCCAGCATCGTCGTCAGCAGCGCGTTGTCCACGCTTTCCACCGGGCCGTAACGCAGCAACATGGCGTTGTTGACGATGGCGTCGATACGACCGCCCAATGCCGCGAAGTTTTCCGTGACATGCATGAACATGCCAGGGTCGGACACGTCACCGGTATAGGCCAGTGCATGACCACCGGAGTTCTTGATGTTGGCGACCGTTTCCTCGCAGCCCGGCGCATCCAGATCCACGCAGCCCACGGTAGCGCCGCAGGATGCAAGGTGTTCGGAGAGATGACGGCCGAGGCCGCGGCCAGCGCCAGTAACGAGGATGTAGTGGTCGGTCAGGTCAGGTTTCATCAGACTGGTCTCTCTGTAGGGGCGGATCAATCGGGGTTGGCGCATGCCTGCCGAGGATCAGATCGGCCGCCTTCTCGGCCACCATCACCGCCGGTGCATTGGTATTGCCACTGACCACCCGCGGGAAGATCGATGCGTCCACCACGCGCAGACCTTCAAGGCCGCGCAGTCTCAGCTGCGGGTCTACCACCGCGTCGGCGTCCACCCCCATGCGGCAGGAACCGCCGGGATGATGCACCGCCGTGCAGGTCTGACGCATGTAATCCTTCAGTTCGTCGTCGCGATCCAGGGCAGGCCCAGGCAGGATTTCGTGCGCTTCGTACTTGCCCATGGCTGGATGTGCCAGAATCCTGCGGGCAATTCGCAGGCCCTTCAGCAAGGTGTCTACATCGGCTTCGTCACGCAGGAAGGCATTGTCGATGTGCGGGGCCACATGGGGGTCGCGGCTGGCGATCGTTACACTGCCACGGCTGGTCGGCCGCAGCAGAATCGAGTTGACACCGAACCCATGACCGATGGGGAACGGGAACTTCGGCGTGGGCCGCGTTGCCGGCATGAACACGAACTGCAGATCCGGGCGATCCAGCTCGGGACGGGTGCGCAGGAAACCCGTCACTTCGAACAGGTTGCCGGCAATCTGGCCTTTTCGGAACAGCAGGTACTGCAGCACGCTAAGTGCGTTGCGCGGCAGCGCCTTCCAGCTGATACCGTAGCTGTCGCTGTTGCTCGTGGCCATCTGCACCACGCTGGACGGATGGTCATGCAGGTTCCTGCCCACACCGGGCAGATGCAGCTGCACAGGAATGCCCAGCGTCTGCAGCTGCGCCGCATCGCCGATGCCACTGTGCTGCAGGATGGCGGGCGAGCCGTAGGCGCCAGCACACAGCAGCACTTCGCGACGCGCCAGCAACTGGCGCGGGATTGTGGCGTGCTGCACGTCCACACCAGTGGCGCGCCCGTTGGCGACCATGATGCGATTGACGAAGCAGTCCGTGAGTACCGTCAGATTGGGGCGCTTCACAATGGGTTTCAGAAACGCCGTAACGCCCGAGACCCGACGCCCCTGATGCAGTGCATTCTGGCGCACATCAAAACCGACCGGGTCATGGCAACCATTGAAATCCTCGCAGCGCGGATAGCCCAGGCCTGCGGTCGCCGCCAGAAAGGGTTTGATCATGGGGCTGTACTGGCGCACGTGCGATACATGCATCTCACCCTGGGTGCCGTGCCACGTCGAGTTGCGGTAATCGACGTTGTTCTCAGAGCGGATGAAGTACGGCAGCAGTTCCCGAAAGCTCCAGCCGGTGTTACCCATCGCGGCCCATTCATCGAAGTCCTTGGGATGCCCACGGAAATAGACCATGCCGTTGGTGGACGAGCACCCCCCCAGCACCTTGCCACGTGGCAGCAGGATACGACGTCCGCCGAGCTGGGGTTGTGGCACGGTGGTGTAACCCCAGCTGTAGTCCTTATGGAACAGCAAGGTGCCAACAAAGGACGGGATATGCACCAGCGGCGTGTTGTCGCGCGGGCCGGCTTCAATCAGGCAGACACTGACATCCGGATCAGCCGAGAGCCGGTTGGCCAGCACGGTGCCGGCGGTACCAGCACCAATGATGACGTAGTCGTACTGCGCAGTGCCCGCCATGGCTTACACCACCGCCGAAGCAACAATGTCCGACAGGCGCTGGAAGCGCTCGATGTTGGGCGCCTGGCCCATTATGCCGGCACTCAGGAACACGAAGCTCAGATCCAGCTCGGGGTCCACCCAGAACAGGGTGCTGCCGCTGCCGTAGTTGCCAAAGGTGCGCGGCGTGGTCAGCGTGCCGTAGAGGCCGGGGCACATCGCATCGCCCCGCAGCGCAAAGCCCAGGCCCATGTAGGCCGGGTACGGTTCCCAGCCGTGGTTCAGCGCCACGGCCTTGTACAGTTCATTGGGCTTGTCGCCAGTCCAGTTGGTCGTGGCCTTGTCGATCATGGCTGGCGACAGGATGCGCTTGCCCTCCAGTTCTCCGCCGCGCCGGAACATTTCGGACAGCCGGAACAGGTCGGCCGTGCAGGACATACCGCCCACCCAGGGCATCTCGGCATGTTCTTCCATGAAGGCACCCTGCGGGCCAAGGTTGCTGCGACCCAGGTGTTCCTGCGGCGGTTTGCCGCGGAAATCGGGGAACATGTGACGCTCGGCCAGATCGCGGCGACGGCCGATGGCAGTGCCCGTCATGCCCAGCGGGGTCAGCACTTCGTCCTGCAGCAGTTCACGGTAGGTACGCTTTTGCGGGTCACAGCGGCGCACCGCTTCGCCCAGCAGTGCATGGTTGCACAGCGGCGAGTAGTGCACGCGCAGGCCGGGCTTTTCGATCGAATGCACGTTCTGGCAGATCGCGGCGATGACCTCGTCGAGGCGGTCGATGTACATCCCGGGTTTGGGAATCCACACCGCCGGCAGTCCGCTCTGATGGGTCAGCAGGTGGAAGACGTTGATGTGCTCGCGCTGGCCGCCCCTGAACTCGGGAATGATCTCGCTGATCTTCGTGGTCAGCGCAAACTGGCCCAGCTCGATGGCGCGCAGCACCAGCACGTTGGTGAGGCACTTGGTCAGCGAGAACAGCGAGAACACGGAATCCAGTTGCAGCGGCTTTTTGTCTGCACCGCCACCATGACCGAAGGCCTTGTTGAGGGCGATATTGCCATGACGTGCCACAAGCACCACGGCGCCGAAGTACTTGTCCCTGGCGAGGTCGTCCTGGATGGCGGTGCAGAGATGATCGAGGCGGTCCTTGTTCAGACCTGTAGCAACAGCAGTCATGGTTCCCCTCTTTGTCGAACTGAGTCGAGCATTGTTATAAGTGCGCCAATCTTATGCCGATAGTTGCGCCAGGCTCAACCAACCTTGGCGAGGAAGGATGAGGGCTTGCGGGTCGCCACGCAGTCTGAATAATCTGTCTGACCACAATGACAAAGGCTCTGGAGAGGAGCAATCCCATGACTGACAGCGAACGTCTCGCCATCGAATGGCAGTGCAGCAAGCTCTGCCACGCCTTTGCCAACCATGGCGACGTGAACGATTTTGTTGCGCTCGCAAACCTCTTTACGGAAGACGGCAGCATGAGCCGACCCTCCGTGCCGGATGTGGACATCAAGGGGCGTCAGGCGCTCATTGATGCGTTTGGCAAGCGGCCGCCGCTGGTGATCCGCCATATCGTGACGAACGTCCAGATCGACGTGGTCAGCGCGACGGAAGCGCGCGGGTTCAGCCTGGTTATCTGGTTGTCGGCGCCGCAGGTGGATGCGCCGCTGCCTTTGCTGGCCGGGCCGATTCAGGTGGGGGAGTTCCGGGATGTGTATATGAAGACCGTGGAGGGATGGAGGTTCACAGAGAGGAAGGGAAGGTTGAGTTTGAAGACTGGCTGAGAGGGCGTAAGGGCACTAATCGAGCCGCAGGCCTTCTTGTAAGGCTCCGGGCTCTTCGGTACACGCGGTACTGTCTTGTTGAAACAATGCACTGCCGCGGAAGCTCGGTACCAACTGACAAAAACAAAAGGCTGACCCGACGCAACCCCGTAATTGAATAGCGCAGCTGTCAGTCCCTCGTCAGCAGGAAATCCCCCGTCTTGCCCGCCTGCGTCCACGAGCCCTTCATCGTGCGCTTGGCCGACCCCAGATCCTTCTCGTCAAGAGCGCCGTCCAGCACCGTCTGGAAGGCGCTGCCACTCTCATCGGTGCCACTCGCCTCGATACGCACCTTCCACCCATTGCGTGAATCCAGCGTGCCAAGCTCTACAGTGGCCTGGTCCGGGTAGCCCGGATTGATGATGCCGCTGAGGCTGGTGTCGCGCCACGTCAGCTCCACCACCACCTGGTTGCGCTCACCATTGGGGCCGCCCCAGTCACCCAACCAGATGCCGTCCAGCGGGTGCCCCTGTTGCGCCTGGCTCACGAGTGCAAGGCAGCACAATGCAATGGTGGTCAAAAGCTTTTTCATGAAGTCTTTCCTGCAGTGAGCGTCAGGGTACGATGGAACTGGTGCGGTCGATGCCGGAACTGCCCTCGCCCACCATCAACTCCTGCGCCAGGTTGCCGTCCTGGCACAGGAACTGGAACGATTCACGGTCGGGCGTCCAGTTCATGAACATGCCGGTGGAGAAGGTACTGGTGTAGGCGCCGGGATCATCCACGATCATTTCGTAGGTGAGCGTGTCAAAGTCGAGGCGCGTGATCTTTTCCACTACATGCAGCTGCGTGGTGTTGGGCAGGCCATAGCCATCGATCCAGCCACGCTCGTTGAAGCCCACGGTATCGATTACCAGCGTGTCCCCTTCCCAGTGGCCAACGGAATGCCCGCCA